>JBAVAV010000001.1:0-8218 GCA_049585895.1 Candidatus Sulfotelmatobacter sp.
CTTCCAGACTGCCAAACAGAGTTTGAATCATAGGCAAAGCCGAGAGTTCATTATAGCGGCAGGAAGAAAAGAGACTCGGCAGACTCAAGTCGCGAAGAAGATGGTTAAACGCGCGTTCTTTCGAGGTCAGCCGCTTCAGCGGCTGCGGGAGGCGTCGGTACGGCGAGCGGGGCAGACAGAGCAGCAGCCGCGCTCGCAGCCGCCTCCGCCGCCACGGGTCTCTTGATCACGATGCGTTGAATGCGAATCTCGCCGCGCTCATATACCGCCATAAGAGCGGCAACCGGCTGGGGATCGAGACGCTTGCCCGCCAGACCCTGAATAATGCGCAGGGCTTCTTCCGGGCTGTGCGCCTGCTGGTAGGGACGATTCGTGGTGAGGGCGTCGAAGGTGTCAGCCACGGCAATGACTCGCGCGAGCAGTGGAATCTGATCGCCTTTGAGTCCGTAAGGATAGCCGCGGCCATCGAGTGCCTCGTGGTGAAGTTCGATGCCGGGCAACATCTCCGCCAGATGTTTTACGGGGCGAAGAATGTTAGCGCCCTTGGTGGTATGAGTCTTCATGACTTCAAACTCTTCCGAAGTCAGGGCGCCGGGCTTCTTGAGCACACGATCTTCAATGCCGATTTTGCCCACGTCGTGAAGTTGCGCGGAGATCTGCAGGGTTTCAAGGAAGTCGGGAGGCAGACCCATCTCCCTGGCGATCATAAGGGAATAGCGCGTAACGCGATCGGAATGTCCGCGGGTGTAGGGATCCTTTTCGTCGACCGCCCCGGCAAGCATCTGGATCGAGCCCAGGAACAGGGCGCGATTCTCTTCGGCCGCTCGCTTCAGATCTTCGACGAAGTGCTCAAGCTCTTGCGACATTGTGTTAAAGGTTTCTGCCAGTTCGCCGATTTCGGTGCGACTCCACAAGTGAACGCGTTGCGAGAAGTCTCCGCGCGCCAGCGCCCGGCTGGACTGAGTAAGCACCTCCAGCGGATTGGTGATGCGGCGCGCCGCGACAATGCTGACCCCTATGCTTAGCAGTACCGCCAGGATGGCCAGGAGTCGAGCCGTTCGCTGCATCTCGTAAACTCCGCGGTAAGCCTCACGGCGCGGCTTCTGCACTACGACGGCCCAGTCCAGCGCGGTCACCGGGCTGTAGGTTCCGAGCATTTCCACGCTGTCTTTCCCTTCGCGCACGGTGAATTCCTTGGTGGCGGCCAATTGCGCTTTATTGCCTTCATCCACGAAATTGCGGACGATCTCCATGCTCTTCATGTCCTGGCCAGTCGCATACTGCGGAGTGCTTGCGGCCACCAGCCGGCCCTGCGCGTCCACCACGTAAGGAATCAGTCCGCCTCCGCTGATTTCCTGCAGGCGCCGAATCAAAAACTGCAAGTCCACCACGGCCCCCACCATGCCTAGAAAACGCCCGCCGTAGCTGACCGGGCTGCTCACCAGCAGCACGGTGTGCCGCGACGCACCGTTTCCGAGGGTGAGCGCCTGCCCGTTGTAAGCGCGGCCATCGTGCGCGGCTGCGAAGGCGCGCTCCAGTTCGCGCTGCAGAAAGGCGTCAGGCGCAATGCGTCCCGCGGAGATTCCTTTGGCGTCTGAGTTGAGCAGCGTGGCGTAGGCCAGTTCGTCGGAAGAGGAAACGAAATTCTCCAGCAAGGCGCGCAGCTCCGGCACTTCAATGTTCTTGCTGCCGATGTCTCCGCCGCTGGCAATCTGAATCGCCGACGACAGGTTTGCCAGCATCATGCGCAAAGAGCGCTCATGTTGGGAAAGGTCGTCCGCCAAAGACCGGGTGACCGTGTTCTGCAGCAGCATTTCGTTGGTCTTGAGGCGGTCCCGGTTGATGGCCTCGACCTGCGCAGAATAGAAGTACATGGGAACAATGCTGATTACCAGAAGGACGCCAAGGATTACGTAGAGAATCGGGATCCGCGTCGGACTGGATGGTTTGGAAGACAAGTTGCTCCCTTAGGCTCAACTCGCGAGCGCCGTCAGCGAAGTGGCGGTCGCTGTCACGGGTATCCCCAAATTTTAGTGCGAAAAAGCTTGCTTAGAGACCGAAACCGGCGGGAATGGCATTACGAAAGTGCCATTCAAAGTGTCTGATTGACGCGGCTTTGGCAAGGAATCGTATTTGGCGTTGCGAACTGCGCGGCTTTCCAGGGTGGGATGGTGGAGGGCCGGTCGCGCGGATAAGACTTGCCAGGGTGAAGACGGTGAGAGGAGAAGCGGGTGGGACGCAAAGGCTAACGGTCGCCTGCGCGGAAGGGATCAGCTATCTTGGGCAGGTTTCGGAATCTGCGACGTAACGTGTCGTCAGCATGAGATGACAGCAGGGAGGCGGCTAGTCGCGAGGAGGGGACGAAGGTGCTTCGCGTTTGGACGCATGCAAACCACACTCCTGCTTGGCGAAGCCGGACCACCGCCCAGCGCGGGCATTTTCACCCGGTTCGACGGCTCGCGTGCAGTGCGTGCATCCGATGCTGGGAAAATGGAGGTCGTGGAGAGGGTTGTAGGGCAGCTGCCGCGCATGAATGTATTGCCACACCTTTTCGTGGCTCCAGTCGGCGAGGGGATTGATTTTCACCAGCGAGAATTGCGAATCCCATTCAATCTTTTTTGCCTGCGCGCGCGCCGGGGTCTGCTCCCGGCGGATTGAAGTCGTCCAGGCGCGGAGTTCCGCGAGTTTCCGTTGCAAGGGTTCAACCTTACGGATGAGGCAGCACAAGTCGGGATCGCGCTTCCACAGCTCTGCGCCGCACAGTTCTGCCTGTGATTCTGGTGTAAGGCTGGGGAGGACGCGCTCGACCGAGAATCCGTAGCGCCGTTCGACCTGCTCGATCAAGCGGCAGGTTTCGGGGAACAGAAACGAGGTATCGAGAAGAAAGACGCGCGGCCGGGGCCAGACCTGCGCTGCAAGGTCAATCAAGACAATGCCTTCCGCTCCGAAAGCGGAGGCGATGGCTACATCGCAACCGTAGGCCTCGAAGGCCCATTGCAAAACCTGCTCGGCGGTCCAGTTCTCCGCCTGAACTTGGAGATGTTCGAAGGCCGCTCCCGGGTACGAGGGGCGCGTATGGTTTTCACTTTTGTCTGGTTGGCGCACAGGCTTTCCCGATGGTGGTGATCTGGCCCGATTGCTGACTAGAGAATTGCGCGCTCAGACCTCGAGGGGAGGGCTCATGGAAACGCGGACCCGATCAGAGGACGCGGGATGCCGCACTCTACTGGGCCACGGCAAGGGTGCGTCTCTATAGACGAACCCGATGTTCATAGCGGCCAAGCTCTGATAGACCTTTTCCGTATCTCCTTGCCGGGCGGCCCCTTCCAGAGCGCGGAGCTTATGTGCGAACTCAGTTGGATCCAGAGGCTGGGTGCTGATGGCTTGAATTTTGTCGAGGGCAGTCGGTCTAAGCTTCTCGGTAGCGCCGTCGACCAGAACCTCGGTGAGTTTCTCGCCCGGTTTCATCTGAGTGATTTCGATGCGCACATCCTTGTCCGGACGCAGTCCGGAGAGTTCAATCAAATCGCGGGCAAGTGTTTGGATAAGAACTGGATCCCCCATATCCAGCACGAAAATCTCTCCCGTATGGGCCAGCGTGCCTGCCTGAATCAAGAGGCATACCGCCTCCGGAATGGTCATCAGGAATCTTTGTGCGTCGGCATGGGTGACGGTGACTGGCCCTCCCTCGAGGATTTGCTGCTGGAAGATGGGAACCACGCTGCCCCGGCTCCCCAGCACGTTTCCGAAACGCACACAACAGAAGCGGGTAAGGTGACGGTCGCCTTGCGCCTGCACAATCATCTCTCCCACCCGCTTGGAAGCTCCCATCACGCATGTAGGATTCACCGCCTTGTCGGTCGACACCTGGATATACCAGGCCACGCCGAAAGCCACCGCCTGCTCCGCCAAATTCCGCGTGCCAGTGACGTTATTCGCAATGGCTTCGCAGGGATTGATCTCCATCAGGTGCACGTGCTTGTGTGCAGCGGCGTGAAATACGACTTCAGGATGAAAGGTTTCAAACACATGGCGGAGGCGCTCGGTAAAGCGCAGATCGGCAACCAGGGGCACGCATTTTTCGCAGCCGCGCTTCTGCAGATGCAGATAGGTGTCGTTAAGTCCGTTCTCATCTTTGTCCAGCAGGAGAAGCCGGCTCGGATCCAACTGCGAGAGCTGTAGCGCCAGTTCAGAACCAATCGACCCCCCCGAGCCGGTGACAAGAATGCATTTGCCACCGTAGATTTGCCGTAGTTCCGCGTCGCTGGCCGATCCTTCGATTGGGTTGCGGCTGAGCAAATCCTTCATTTCGATGTTGCGGAAGCTCGCGATGCTGAATCGGTCCCCCAGGATCTCTTCCAGCGTCGGTACCATCTTGACGGTTACTCCCATCGCCTCGCAGGTTGCCCAGATATGCCGCTGCATGAACCGCGGCGGACGGGCGATGCAGATAATCACCTGCTGCACGCGATACTCTCGAATCACTTCGCCGAGCAGACTCACGGCACCTAGCGTTCGCAACCCGGCAATCACCGTATTCTTTTTCTTGGGGTCATCATCCAAGAAGGCCACGGGACGAAGGTCAACGCGAGTCCGCATTTCATTGGCCGTAATGATCCCGGCTCGACCCGCTCCAATCAGCAGGACAGGAGTGGCTTTGCGGCCGTTGAGCGCCCGAGCTGTGACTCCTTCATAGAGCAGGCGGCGCACAATCCTCGCCGCCAGCCCCCCAGACACAAAAAGGAGATACTCAACGGCGATAACGCCGACGGGAACTCGCAGCATTAGCAGGGCCGGGGACGGAACAAAATGCAGCGCCAGCAACGCGGCCGGGATTAATGCGCAATTGCGCGCCAGGATCAGCGCATCCAGCAGACCAAGATACCTCCAGATCATGCGGTAGGTGCGCAGGAGTGTATTGATAAGGACATGGCCCAGCATTACCACCGGCAGGAGTGTCCACATTTGGAAGGCCGAAGCGTTGGGAACGCGCCCCTCGAAAACAGCCTGGTACGCCAGATAAAAAGAAGTACCTGCAACCAGACTGTCAATGAGTTTTTGGTTCAGAGCGGAATACGGGTCGAACGATGGTTTGCGCATTGAGGGTCGGCGCTTCTCGTTAGCTAATCGCGAGTTTTAGAAAAACCGTTTGCTTGCGACGAATCATCGCGGCCGCGGGCCGAAGACAATTGGAGTTTCGGGCAGCCCGATAGTGCGTGTATTTATGAGGAAAACGATCGAGCCGGCCGTCCCGGTTTGCTCACGCAGAGCAAGGTTTCAAGGAGCACAGCAAGATCGGAGAAGAAGTTGCGGCGGCGTTGGTACGCCAGGGATAGCCTTAACTTGTCGGGCAGAATCTGTGAGATATACTGCTCTTCCATTCTTTCGGTAGTCATCAGGATGTCCTCGCGACGGTAGGCCAGACTGGCCGGATCGGTGATGCCTGGAGGCTGCTGCAGCAAAACTGCGTATTGCTCGCGATAAGTTTCGACGTAGCGCTCAACTTCCGGCCGCGGCCCGACCAGTTGCATCTCGCCGAGGAGTACATTCCAGAGTTGGGGAAGTTCGTCGAGCTTATATTTTCGGAGAACTCGTCCAGTTCGTGTGATGCGGGAATCCGACGGCGCGGTTAACAGTCCGGACTGCTCGGCACTTTCGACCATGCTGCGAAACTTCAGCACGCGAAACGGCTTGAATCTCTCTCCGACACGGGGCTGAGCGTAGAACACCGGCCCGCCATCTTCTCTCTTAATGGCTAGCGCCGCTAGGACGAACAATGGCAAGAGGAACAACAGGCCAGCCCCGGCCACTAGAATGTTGAAAGTCCGGTACAAATTCTTTCTGTGTTTGGGTGGGTTACCACCGGCTCTTTACGATGAAAGCGCGGCGGATAGCGACTGGCTGGCGCGGCTCCAGTGGCCGGACTTCTCGACGACTTCGATCACAGCTTCGATGACGTCCTCCACATCTTGATCCTGCATCCGGGGCGAACAAGGCAGCGACAGCATGCGCTGATAGGCGGCATAGGCGACGGGGAAGTCTTGCGGCCTATAACCATACTTACCGCGGTAGTAGGCGTGGAGGTGAACCGGAATGAAGTGTACCGACGTCCCGATCTGGCGGTGCTGCATTTCCGCCAGGAAGACGTCTCGTGAGACGGCGATGCGTTCGAGATTCAGGCGCAGCACATAAAGATGCCAGGCATGTCCTGCCCAGGATTCCTCCGGCGGTGTTTCCAGCTCCGCGATGTCGCCGAACGCACGGTTGTAACGATACGCAATTTCGCGGCGCCTGTGGTGGAACTCGGGGAGCTTGCGCAACTGGTGTATTCCCATCGCCGCCTGGATGTCGGTCATGTTGCACTTGAAGCCGGGGCAAATGACCTCGTAGTGCCACGAACCTTCGCTGCTGTAGCGCTTCCAGGCGTCGCGGCTCATGCCGTGCAAACTCCAGACCCGGGCACGATCGAGCAGTTCGGCCTTCCCGGTGAGCATGCCGCCTTCGGCGGTGGTCATATTTTTGGTCGCATAAAAAGAGAAGGCGGTCAGCACCGGACTCGGAGAGTCTTTTCCCAACGAGCCCACCATCTGTCCTTTGTATTGGGCGGGCAGGGCGTGCGCCGCGTCTTCGATCACGGCGAGCCCGTATTCGGAGGCGATTCCGAGCAGCGAATCCATGTTGCAGGGATGTCCGTAGAGATGCACCGGAAGGATGGCTTTGACCGTGCCTGGGTGGCTGGAATCAGTTTTCTTGCGCCCTCCGTTCAGTTTTTCGAGAGCCTCGCGGACGCGCTGAGGATCGAGATTCAAAGTGCCCGGCTCGACATCCACCAGAATAGGCCGTGCGCCCACCTGTTCGATGACATGGACTGTGGAGCAGAAAGTCAGGGGCGTCGTGATTACAGCGTCGCCGGGGCCAATCTTCAGCGCGGCCAGCGCTACGTGCAGCGCGGCCGTGCATGAATTCACCGCCAACGCCGCAGGAGCGTTCACCGCGGCCGCAAACTCCCGCTCAAAGCGCTCGACCTTCGGACCCGTCGTAATCCAGTCGGAACGGAGCGTGTCCACCACTTCGGCGATTTCCTCTTCCCCAATCAGCGGAGGCGAAAAGGGCAGGAAAGTTTTCCGCATGTGAATATGCTTGGTAAGAGTGCAACTGCCTTCTGTCACGACGGTCGCTGCGCCCGGACTGAAATCGCCACCGACAGAACAGGGTGATGCAGATACTTGAGGCGCCGCCAGAAGTACTTCAAATCACAAGAGCATCCAGCCCGGCTAAAAGACGCCCGGATATCCTTTGGCCGCAAAGGATATTCATTGGCGGACACTCTCGCGTAACGCCGCAGCCACGTCCCATCGAACTTGAAGACCTGAGTGCGGACTACCGGATTGTCCCAGTTGGGTTCGCGCCCGATGTAGTAGCCGCCCGGACGCAGCACCCTGGCAATCTCCGCTGTCGCCCGGTCAAGTTCCGGAAAATGGTGCAGAAGGCTCTTGGCCAGGACGAAGTCAAACGACTGGTCGTCGAACGGAAGACAAAAAGCATCGCCGCAAATCAAGGCAAAATTGTCCAGTTGCCGCATCCGGCTGATGGCAGCCCGCAGGCGATGGATCCCGAGGTCGAAGCTAACGCAGAGCTTGGCGGCGTATCGCTCTGCCACCAAAAGACCCAGCATGCCCCGTCCCGCTCCCAGGTCCAAAACTTTCTTTCCGCAGAAAAGATGAGGAAACTCCGGAACCCATTTCCCCATATCGTTGTCGAGAGCGTTCAACTCCTCGACAGATGGCGGTTGAGCCGTTTCGAGTTCCCAACGTGCCCTTTCGGCTTGCGGATTGAACATAAGCGATGTTTAGTTTTCTTTCTGTCGGCGCAACGACAACGGACTCGCGCCAGAATCTGCTAACGATTGTTTTGCCGCTACGACAAGAAACCGTGGTCCGAGAAAACACTTCGAGCGCGAGACGATCTGCATCAGCGCGGAGAAAAAGCTGTAGGCGCGGCAAAGAAAGTCCCGGAAGGCTGTCTCCTGGCGGTTGCCGGGCAGGGCCAGGACCGCCTGGATGCGAAATCCCGAGCGGTCGAGAAGCCGCGAAATCGATTGCGGTGTGTAGTAGAAGAGGTGATCGCTGCTTTCAAGCAGCGGAACGGGCCGATCGCGCAACAGCCAGCGCAGCATCCGGGACCGGCGCCAGATGCGGCTGCCGGCCCAGGGCAACTC
>JBAVAV010000002.1:0-9313 GCA_049585895.1 Candidatus Sulfotelmatobacter sp.
CCTCTGAAACTCGCCAAATGCCTCTTCGAATCACTGTCCTCCGGCTGGTGACCGCATATTCGACGTTCTCCCACTCCAGCCAGTTCCGGAGATAGTGACCAACCAACAGGTAAAGCGCCTGAAGCACAAAGAGCATCCCAAACGCGGGAAAAAGCCACGCCACTACGCCTTCCGGGCCGCCTTTCTTTGGAATCCTCAGCGCCATCCCCATCCAGAATGTCATGAATATCGCGACAGGTATGCCAGCGAACGTCAGCTTCATGTCTTTCACGGCGTACTTCGATCGAACCGGCTTGCCGCGCCAAGCGACACTCTCGCCCGCATATAGTGCCGGCCAATTCATCCGTGCTTGTCGAGAATAGCTGTCATCAATACGCAACTGATTCATAGTCTCTGCTCCATAAGGCGACGGCTTCTTCCTGCCGGGGTCGGCCTTGCTTCCTTACTTGCCCGGCCACGGCGCATCCGGATCAAAGCTTCGCCGAATTGCAGCGGCCACTTCCCGCAGGCGTGTTCCCGAAAGCATGCGTCTCTCTTGTGTGAGCAGCGCCCGCTTCGGAAAGACTTGCATGAAGTGGCCTTTCACAAACGACGTCCCCGGCAGCCCGGTTTCACCCGCCGATAATTCGACCACCGTCGGCCCGCCAGCGCCGCTGCTGCTCAACGGTACGATAAGCACCGAGTCGATTCGGTCGCTAAGGTTTCGCTGATCCAGAGAAATGATCAGCACCCAGTGGCGGATCGGAGGATTTCCCAGATTCGCCGTCCAGATTTCGCCGCGCCGTGGCAGCGGGCTAGCGGTCAAAGTCGATGCCCTCTGCGCTCTTCGCGAGTAGCGCTTCCAGATTCTGTTCCGCCGCCGCTTCCTCGCTGGTCATGTTCTCAAAGTAAGCCGAAGTATCGTTCGCCAGCCGCTCGCGATTTTCATACACCAGCAGCCGGTCGACAGCCAGGTCGATTGCCTCCGCCAGATTTCGCGCCGTTCCGCGATCAATCAGCCGCCTTAGATAGGAGAGAGAAGCTGATGAAATCGTGGTCGAAATCTTCTGGCGGGTTGACTCCGAGACAACTACCATGCGTATATCTCCCAACGATCTGACAGTTTATCATATATTTGTCTGATACAAGGATGATACATTGACCGACATAACGTTATCATTCTAAGTGGTTTATGTGTACCTGCAGAACTGTAAGTACATTATTGCTGGGACAAAACGTTCCGGCCGGAACATTTCTTCAGAGGCTTACACCCGCAACTCCACCACAGTCGCCCCGGCGCCACCTTCCTTCTGCGGAGGCTCGGCCACCGACTCCACATGCGGATGCTGTTGCAGCAACTGGCGCAGCGCCTTGCGCAGGATGCCCATGCCGCTGCCGTGGACCACGCGCACCCGCGGCAGTCCCGCGAGAAAGGCGCGGTCGACAAACTTTTCGACCTCGCGGCTGGCGTCGTCGACGTTATAGCCGATGACGTTGATCTCCGACGGCGCATTCTGACTTTCGTTCTCGTTATTCAGCGACACGGAAATGCCCCGCGCCCGTGCCGCTTTCAGCGGAGACTGCTCGGCGCCAGCCTTTAGCATCACCTCGGCGATGTCGTCGCGCGCGATCTTCATCTTCATCGCGCCCACTTCCACTTCGAAGTGTTCATCATCGAGCTTGCGCGAAACCCTCGCCGCGCGCCCGGTTGATTTCAGCTTCACCGTGTCGCCCTCGGACACATACTTCACCACCTGCGGCTGGGCATGCGGATCGCCGCTGTCGGCGCCGGACGCGTGCGCCACCAGCGTGGAATCGAACTGCTCGCGGAATTCGCGCCGCAGCTTCGCCACCCTCCGCTCGGCGTCTTTGGAGAGCTTCTGCGCTGCCGCGCGATCCTGAATGGCATTCACGGCCTCGCGCGCGTGGTATTCAAAATCGCGCAGCACGCTCTCCAGCTTCTTCTCCATCTCGCGGACCTTGGCCTGCTGCTCTTTCTTGCCCTCGGTTGCGAGGTCTGACTTCTGACGTTCAACGTCCTGCTCCTGCGATTTCAAGCGCAGGCGTTCGCTTTCTACGTCGCGCAAATCGGCGTGAAGTTTGTCCAGGAATTGCCCGACATAGCGCGCCTGAGTTCCCAGCCTGCCCCGCGCCGAGTCGATGATCGCCGGATTCAACCCCAACCGCTGTGCGATGTTGATTCCCGCCGATGCCCCCGGCACGCCAATCTTCAGCTCATATGTGGGCTGCAGCGTGCTCTCGTTAAAGCCTACCGACGCGTTCACCACGCCCGGAGTATTCGCGCCATAGACCTTCAACGAGGTGTGGTGGGTGGAGATCACGGTCATGCAGCCGATGCCACCGAAGTGGCCTGCAATCGCTACCGCCAGAGCGGCGCCTTCCTCGGGGTCGGTCGCCGACCCCAGTTCATCGAGTAAGACCAGCGACTGGTCGGTTGCCGTCCGCGAAATGAAGTCGATGTTGGTGACGTGCGCGGAGAACGTGGAAAGATTCTGCTCGATCGACTGATAGTCGCCAATGTCGGCCAGCACCGCGTCAAACACGGGCATCTCGGCGCGATCGGCGGGCACCGGCATTCCCGACTGCGCCATCAGCGCCAGCAAGCCGATAGTCTTGAGCGTGACTGTTTTTCCACCCGTGTTCGGGCCGGTGATCACAAGCTGCCGGCGCGCGCCTTCGAGTTCCACACTTACTGGAACCACGCTCAGGCCTTTCAGTTTGAGGTTGTGTTCCAGCAGCGGATGGCGGGCGTTGTGCAGCATCAGCCGGCCCGACTCGCCTTCGCTCAACTTCACGGCAACACAGTTGTACTCTTCGCCGAAACGCGCTTTAGCGAACTGCAATTCCAGTTCGCTGAGAACATCGATGGCCGCCAGAATCGCATCCACCTGCTCACCGATGCGCCGTGTCATCTCCAGCAAAATGCGGTGAATCTCGGCTTGTTCCTCGTCGAATAAACGCACCAGTTCGTTGTTCTGCTCGATGGTTTCCAGCGGCTCCACGAAAACCGTCTGCCCGCTCGAGCTGGCTCCGTGCACCACACCCTGCACGCGGCGTTTCTGCTCGATCTTCACCGGGATCACGAAGCGCTCGCCGCGAATCGTGATCAGTTCATCCTGCACCGCTCCACCTTCGGCCAGGCGGCGCAAGTAACTGCGCAGCGATTCCTGAATCGTCCGCCTCTGCTTTTCAATCTCGCGGCGCACTCGCGCCAGTTCGGGGGAGGCGCGATCTTCCAGCGTCCCGTCCGGGCGGATCTTGTTGCGGAAACATCGCAGAAACTCGGTGAAGTCAGCCACCCGCTGGGAAAGCGCGCCCGCCCGCCGCCATTCTGATTTCATTGTGGCCGGAGGATGCAGCGCGATCTCACGCCATTCCGCCGCGCGATCGACCACAAGAATCACATCGCGGATTTCCGCTGTCTCCAGAACCGCTCCTGCGATTCGCGATTTCTCGATGAGCCTTCGCAGGTCGAGCAGTCCGGAAAAATCAAAATGCCCACCGGCGCGGCGAAACTCCCGCACTTCCTCTGTCAACTCCTGCTGCTCGCTGATCCACAATGAATCGGTGGAAGGTGTGAGCTCGGCAATCCGCCCCTGCCCCAGCGGAGAAGACGCGTACCCGCGCAGCAATTCGCGCAGAGCGGCGAACTCCAGCACGCGCGCCGAACTATGGGTCAACGGATGGGGAGACATCAGGAATCCATGTTACAGGAAGGAGAACCTGCGGCCGGCTTTCCGGATTTCACCCATCCGCTACCGGTCGTGGGGATCTGTTCGCTCGTAAATCAACAATTAAGCTCTCGCTACGGCTGCAAATTCTACCGGCGCCGCTGGCACAGGGAGCCGCACAACGAATAGCGCTCCCCCGCCGGGTTTGTTCTGACAAGTAATCTGTCCTTTGTGATCCTGCACCACACCGTAGACGGCGCTCAATCCCAGGCCGGTGCCTTTGCCGATCGGCTTGGTCGTGTAAAAGGGATCGAAGACGCGGTGCGGCTCGCGAATGCCGCTGCCGCTATCGGAAAACTGCACCACCACCTCGTCTGCGATGCACTGGGCACTGATCTGCAGCGAGCCTCCGCCCGCTTCCTCCAGCGCATCCAACGCGTTCCCCACAATCTGCGCGAATGCCTGGAAGAGATGATTGCCATTGGCGAGTACCCGCGGCAGGTTGGGCTGAACAATCGTTTCTACCCTGATTCTGCTGTCGTGACGCTGCAACTCCAGCATCTGCACGCTGCGCGGCAACAATATGGACAAGTCCACCATCGTTTTCTCGCTGGCGTTCTGCTGCGAGAAACTCAAGAGGTTCGCCACCAGTTCGCGGGTGCGGTTGGCGTGATTTATAAGCTTGCGCACCAGCGCGTCCTGCTCGCCGTTGAGCCGTTCGTTGGACCACAGCTTTTCCGAATATCCCATGATCGCCGTCAGGGGATGATCGATCTCATGCGCCGCGCCCGCCACCAGATGTCCCAACGAAGCCAGCTTTTCCCTTTGGACCAGATGGCTCTGCAACCGTTGCTCACTTTCGAAGCTGCGCCGTGATTCCTCGAGCAGGCCGATTAGTGCCTGATCCTGCAGATACTGGCGGAGAAACACAAACGCTCCCAGCACCAGCATGGCGTCCAGAACGGTAAACAGGCGGAACGTTCGCGACACCGCCGGCGAGTGGTCCCAGCGGAAAGTCCACAGCCCCAGTGCGGGAAGGGAAAGAATCGCCAGCATGGCCAGCCGCGGCAGCAATGCTCTCCACTTGGGAACTTTCTTCGGCGCTGTGGCTTCCAGTTGCCAATCCCGCGCAGCCAGCGCGGTTGCCGCCATCCAGCCGATTGCGCCTATCAGCGGGACGTCGTACAGGCTTCCCGAATAGTAATTTCCCTTGACCACAGCATCGTCGAGCATCTGTGAGCTCACGGCATACACGGCGGCCGCGGCGCAAAGATTCAGGTAGAGCCGCTTCCATGCCCCCGTGCTGGTCCACATCGCAACCCCCAGAACGGCGACCAGCAACATGTTTTCCACTCGATAGAGCTGATCGTAGCGCCGGTCATACGCCTGTACATTGAGCATCACGTACTGGTGAGGAAAAACGATAAACGCATAAAGAAACATCCACCACACCAGCAGCATCAGAAAATTCAAGGTACTGAGATCGAATCTCTTCCCCGTCCTTAACTGATCCGGACGCCACGCCGCGGCCGCGATCATCGGTATCAGATGGAAGAACAGAATAATGTCGGCAAAATACGGATCTGGCATATCCGCGCGTAATACGACCTCGTGATAGGCCCACGCTCCCTGGTTGAACGACCAAAGAAAGAATCCCAGCGCCATCAACCGCCAGAACCAGCTCTCCGGGCCGGATCTGGAAAGGGCGTTGACCAGCAGAATCATCGCGCCTGCCGAAATAATTGCGAAGCCGAAAAGGTCCGCAACCGCGGTCAACACGGGACCCCGGTGCGCCACCAGCGAGACCACAGCGACCGCCAGCGTCATTCCACCAGCGAGCACAAACCAGCGATGGCGTCCGAACAGACTCATCCGTCCTCATTTTATGGACGCGTTCGCCGATTCTTAGCGCGCTTTGGCCGGCGAAGGATTACTTTCGTCATCCTTTGGCCAACCCGTTTCCCTCCCTGCGGGCGCTGCCAACTCACTCCTGCTAGAATCAGTGCGAGTGTAGAGCGGACGCCGCTTCGGCAGGCTCAGGGCAGGGTTTCGCCCGCCTACCGGGCTCTGTTCTGCGCTAAGAAATCCCCGGTGCCTCATGGGCTTTCCCGTCACGCGCCTTCGCCGTCTCCGCCGTACCGGAGAGCTTCGCAACTTAGTGCGAGAAACCCGCCTGACCCCTGATTCGTTCGTCTACCCCATGTTCGTTTGCCCGGGCGAAGGTGTGCGCAAGGAAGTTCGCTCGATGCCGGGAGTGTTCAACCTTTCCGTGGACGAGGCGGCGAAGGAGGCTCGCGAAGTTCATGCTCTCGGCGTGCCCGCGGTAATTCTCTTCGGTCTTCCCGAACAGAAAGACGAAGTTGCCACCGGAGCGTGGGCCGACGACGGCATCGTGCAGCAGGCCGCGCGCGCGATCAAGCGTGAAGTTCCCGGGCTGGTTCTGATGGGTGATGTCTGCCTTTGTGAATATATGTCGCACGGACATTGCGGAGTCGTGAAATCTTCAGCCACGCCAATGTCGCTGGGCGCAGCCGCCAGAGACGCGTTGCGTGCCCGGCGGGACGTAACGGTGAAAGCGGTCAAGAGTCATGAGGAAAAATTAAGGGTCATCGACGAACTGGCATCAATTATGGCGGGCGCAGCTGAAGGAAACTTTGAAATTGACAACGACGCCAGCCTCGAACTCCTGGCCCGCACGTCGGTCTCGCTGACCCGCGCCGGCATTGACATCATCGCCCCTTCCGACATGATGGACGGACGCGTCGCCGCCATCCGCCGCGCCCTCGACGAGGCCAACTTCATCAACACGCCAATTCTTTCCTATGCGGCCAAGTTCGCCTCCGGATTCTATGGACCGTTCCGCGAGGCCGCCGATTCCACGCCGCAATTCGGCGACCGCCGCTCTTATCAGATGGATGGCGCCAACCTGCGCGAGGCCATGCGCGAAATCGAGCTCGACATCGAAGAAGGCGCCGACATGATTATGGTCAAGCCCGCGCTGCCCTACCTCGATGTCATTGCCGCCGCCCGCGCCCGCTTCGATCTGCCTCTCGCCGCCTACCAGGTTTCCGGGGAGTATGCCATGATCGAAGCTGCCGCCCGCAATCACTGGATCGACCGCGAGCGCGTGATGATGGAGAGTCTGCTCAGCATCCGCCGCGCCGGCGCCAGCATTATCCTCACCTACTACGCCAAAGACGCCGCCAGACTGCTGACGTGAGTGGACGCTACGCTTTTCACCCAATCGATTTCGTGGCGCGACACCTACTGCTGCTCCCGATCCTTCTCTGTGGTTTTACTTTGAACCCCGGGCCACCGGCGCATGCCCGGGTCAACGACTTCATCGCATACTGGACGGCAGCCCGTCAGGTTCTCGACGGCAAGAATCCCTACGATGAACGTTCTGTCCTGGCATTAGAGCGGCAAGTCGGCTTCGAACAGCCCAAGCCGCTGATCATGCGCAACCCGCCCTGGACAATCCCTGTAATAGCTGTTTTGGGACTGCTCTCGTTTTCCACGGCGCAGGATCTCTGGCTGGGAATCAATCTGATTGCCGTACTGCTATCAGCCCGATGGCTGTGGGGACTCTATCGAGTACAAGGGCAATCACCCTGGACGGCATGGCTGGCGACAGGATTTTTCTTGCCCGTGGCTGTGGTGCTCGCTATTGGTCAAATCGGTCCGTTGGTGCTGCTGGGAATCGCCGGCTTTCTTCATTTCGAAAAGCAGAAGAAATTCGGATGGGCTGGAGCATTCTTGTTTCTGGTGGCTCTGAAGCCGCATCTGGTTTATCTTTTGTGGGCAGCGCTTCTGCTGTGGTCGATTCGGCGGCGTACGGCCCGAGCCCTGGTTGCGCTCGCTTCGGTCACGCTGGCAGCGTGCGCGATCGCCGTTGCTCTCGATCACTCGATTTTTGTTCAGTATCTTGACTTGCTCACTCGCGGCGGAGTACTTGCGGAACTGACTCCAACGGTAAGCGGCCTGCTGCGATTGTGCTTGCCCCGCTACCATGCGATCCAGGCGCTGCCCGCGTTGCTCGCCTTGATATGGTTTGGTTCCTACTGGCGCAGCGCTCGCGACCGCTGGCAGTGGCGGGAGCAGATACCCATTTTGCTGCTGGTCTCACTGCTCACAACTTCCTACGATTGGTTCTTCGACCAGGTGGTTGTTCTGCCGTGCGTGTTCCAGGCAGCCGCATGGCTGACGACAAGCCAGCGGTTCGTCTCGATCGCTGTCGCAGTCTTCTACCTTGGCACGAATGCCGCCGTGCTGGCGCTTATCCTCGAGCACCAGACTACATTCTGGTACGTGTGGACCGTCCCGGCCTGGTTCGCTCTGTACTTAATTTCGCGCACTCAGAAAGTTCAACTTGCTGTGCGCGGGCCTACTCTCTCTCCGGTCGTGAAGAGTTAACGACTGAGGATGTTCTTCAAGAAATATTTCTCCAGCTTTGGCGAGTTCCGGACGCCTTCGATCCCGCCAAGGGCAGTTTAACGACCTGGCTCACGATCGTGTCGCGGCGACGGGCAATCGATCGGCTGCGGGAACGTAGAGGAGAACTCGACGTCGCCGACGTTCACAGCGAGAGGGCCAAATGGGCCAAACTCAGCAACGTGCTGATCACTCCTCAAATCTCCGCGCGCCACCCGCATGGGCAGCATCATAGTCCGCACTAGGTCATGAAACACCGCGCGGATGCAACCATGCAGCTTTGCGAAGCAAGCCTCGCCTTGAACCTAAAATGCAGCGAGTCCTTCGGGGGTACGACTGGGGATTTGGCGCCTCCCGATTTTCCTTTTCGGAAACAACAGATCGCGCATCTTTTGCTTGGCTTTGTGGAGTTGCGATTTTGAGTTGCCAATCGAACACTCCAGCATTTCGGCAATCTCATGATGCTGGAAGCCTTCCACCTCATGCAGCGCGAAGATCTTCCTGCACCCCTCGGGCAACTCCTGGATGGCACGATGCAGCGCAATACGATCAATCACCCCACTGAGGCGCGGATCTGCTTTCCCAACGTCACGTCGCAGAGACGGCGAGTCAGTCGATACCGGTTCATCAAGGGATAGAATCGGCGGGGACTTGCGCCGGCGCAGCTTCATCAACACCGTGTTCACGGCGACGCGGTAGAGCCAGGTCGAAAAGGCGGAGTCGCCTCGAAATGAACTAATCGTGCGAAACACCTGCAGGAATGCTTCCTGAGTCAGGTCTTCCGCCTCTGCTACTTCTTTCGTCATCAGCAGACAAACTGAATAAACCCGCTTCTTGTGCAACTGGAAAAGAGTGGCAAAGGCTTGCTCGTCCCCGGTCTGCGCGCGCTGCACGAGGCCGCGCTCAGAATCGTCGCGGCTTCTTTCTCTCTTGACCGGAATCACATTCGTTGCTGTCGCAGAAATTACGCAAGTGGCCACTGGAATCTCCTTAATAGGTTATTTGAAGGCTCGGCTGTCTCTATTTGCTCTCAGTGATTTCGAAAGCATTCAGCTTCCGATTGAGAGACTAACGGCCTCATGGCCCTCCTCCCATCAGGTAGCACCCCTAATTCAAGGCGAGTGTTGCTGTAGTGCGATTCGGCTGCCGCCCGAGGTCTTTTGGGATATTTTTGCTGCCAAGCGAGAACTCGTGATTGTAAAAAAGTATCG
>JBAVAV010000003.1:0-13530 GCA_049585895.1 Candidatus Sulfotelmatobacter sp.
GCTTCCAGCAGCCCGCGGTACCTGCCCTCCATCTGCGCCAGATGCTTTTCCGCATTTTTGCGCACGCTGATGTCGCGGACCGCCGCCGTTACCAGGATTCCCTCGGCGCTTTCGAGCGGGCTTAGCATGATCTCGATGGGAAATTCACTGCCGTCCTTGCGCCGTCCGGAGAGCTCGATCCCGGTGCCCATCTGCTGCGCCAGCGCCTCCGCTGCGGTCCGCGTACCATCAGCGATCAGCCGTTCCGCGAAGCCTTCGGGGATGATGTTCTTTACCTTCTGCCCCACCAGTTCATCGCGGCGGTATCCAAACTGTTTCTCCGCCTGAACATTGAGCAGGACGATCTCCCCACCCTGGTTCACCACCACCATGGCATCCGGAGCCGCTTCCAACAGCCCGCGGTACTTCGCCCCCGACTCTTTGCTTTCGCTGAGATCGTGGCTGAACTCAGAAAATCCACGTAGATTTCCAGCCTGGTCGCGCAATGCTGTGAAGGCGAGACTTGCCAGGAACCGTGAGCCATCTTTCCGCACGCGTATGCCTTGCTCTTCGTGCCGGCCGCTGGCGGCGGTCAGGCGGAGCACCTCCTCGGGCCTGCCTCGCTTGATATCTTCCGGAGGAAAGAAGCAGGAAAAATTGTGGCCAATAATCTCTTCGGCGGTGTAACCCTTGATTCGTTCGGCGCCGGCATTCCAATTGAGAATCTGGCCCCGTGAATCCATCATGAAGATGGCGTAATTCTGCACGCCGTCGAGGAGCATCCGATATCTCTCTTCGCTTTCCCGGAGTGCCTCGTCGGCCATCCCGCGCCCGCGCTGGACGCTCCAACCCGCGGCAGCAGCGATCAACAAGCCCAGGATGGTTCCGAAAATCAGTACAGTCTTAGTCTGACTCAGGCTCCGCGTCGCGTCCGCGTCGCGTTGCGTCAACAATCGCAGCTCTTCATCCTGCATCTTGCGAACCGTTTCTCGAAACTCATCCATGACCTGCTGCCCCGAACCGCTCCCAATAGCACCTGCCGCCGCCGCCAAACCCTGGGCCCGGCGCAGCCGAATGGCGACTTCTTCGAACTGGATGTTCTGAACAGCTAGCTTTTCGAGTGCGGAAAGCTGGCGCTGCTGCTCGGGGTTATCCACCGTCAGATTGCGAAGGGCTGACTCGTCCTGGTCTGCTCTCAATACGGCGGCGCGTTAGGACGCGAGATAGGATTCCTTTGCGGTCAACACAAATCCGCGGCTGCTCGATTCGATACTCTCCACCGCGGAGAGTAAATCCTGAAGGTTCTCCAGAACCTCGTGGGTGTGCCGCACCCATAGGTCCCTTTCACTAAACACGACCATGCCGCGATAAGAGACCGCGCCCACAACGATCAGAGTCAAAATGGCTGACGCGAACGCGAGTTGGATCTTCCGTTTCAACAAGGTCGCGGTCTCCATGTCAGTCTGACTTTCACTTGTGCCGTTTTAGGATAGGCTGCTGGTACCTGGCGGTGAACTCGGGAGGGAAGTTGCCCTAACTAGCGATACCTAATTATCTATTGAAAATCCCAGGCAGGGGATTAAGAGATCCTCAACATCGACACGTATGGATTCCAAATTAGGATGCTTCCCAAGTTGGTAAAAGTCGCGAAAACCTATTTGGGGAACCGTAGCGAAGGCCGAGCGATCCGCCTTTTACGCTGCTGCCACTTTACCGGCACGCTTTAGGAACGCGAGCAAGTCTGCGTTGATTTGGTCCTTGTTCGTCGAGCACATACCGTGCGGCAGCCCGGGATAGACTTTCAGCGTCGCACCTTTAACGATCTTGGAGGAAAGAAGGGCTGCGGCGGCGATGGGCACGATCTGGTCGTCGTCTCCATGGAGAATGAGCGTTGGCACATCGAACTTCTTGAGATCTTCAGTGAAGTCGGTCTCGGAGAACGCCTTGATGCAGTCGTAGGCGGCCTTGTGGCCACACAGTATACCCTGGAGCCAGAAAGAGTCCCGCAAGCCTTGCGAGACTTTGGCGTCGGAGCGGTTAGCGCCGTAGAACGGAGCGCTAAGATCCTTGAAGAATTGCGAACGATCGGCGAGAACTGCGGCGCGCAGCTGGTCGAACGCGTCCGTCGGCAAGCCCATAGGATTGGCCGCCGTCTTCAGCATCAGCGGCGGGACTGCACTAATCAACACTGCCTTGGAAACGCGTTTGGTGCCGTGACGACCGAGATAGCGGGCGACTTCGCCGCCTCCGGTCGAGTGACCCACGTGGATGGCGTCTTTTAGGTCGAGGATTTGGACGAGGGTCGCGAGGTCATCCGCGTAGGTGTCCATTTCATTGCCATCCCACGGCTGGCTGGACCGGCCATGACCGCGGCGGTCGTGAGCGATGCAGCGGTAACCACGTGACGCGAGAAACAGCATCTGGTCTTCCCACGCATCCGCGCTGAGGGGCCAGCCGTGGCTGAAAACGACCGGCTGTCCGCTACCCCAGTCCTTGTAGTAAATCTGCGTGCCGTCTTTCGTCGTGATCGTAGGCATAGGGTGCTCCTTCGTTGTGGTTTCTTCCGTGCAAACTGTATTGGTCCAACAGAATTCTGGTCAAGGGCTGTCCTACCTTCGACTGTAAGGCCGACGCCATGATACTTGAGGCACTACACTCACCACCCCACCCCCTTCCTACATCCAACCTTTGGTGCGGGCGATGCGGGCGGCTTCCACGCGGTTGGCGGCGCCAAGTTTGCTTATGGCTTCGGATAAATAGTTGCGGACGGTGCCTTCGGAGAGATTGAGTTGGGCGGCGATGTCTCCGCTGGGCGTGCCCTCGCCGGCCAGGCGCAGGACCTGACGTTCGCGGTCGGTGAGCGGATCGATTTCGCCCCAGGCTTCGGTGGCGAGCTCGGGATGGATCACACGCAGTCCCTGGCGCACGCGGCGGACGGCTTCAGCCAGTTCCTCGGCGCGCATGTCTTTCAGCAGATATCCAGAGGCTCCGGCCTCGAGCGCCCGACGCAGATAGCCGGCGCGGGCGAATGTGGTAACGATGACGACGCGGGTTCCGGTGCGGCGGCGTTTGAGCTCGGCGGCGACATCGAGGCCGGTCATCAACGGCATTTCAATGTCGGTGATGAAGACGTCGGGCTTGTGCAAGAGGACAGCGTCGAGCGCTTCCTTACCATTACGCGCCTGGGCCACTACGGAGATATCGCCTTCGATTTCGAGCAGCGCGGCCAGAGCACCCAGAACCATGCTTTGATCCTCAGCCAGCACCACGCGGATGGTTTTGCGGCCCTCTTTTCCGCTTTCTTTCACGGCGGGATTCAATTGGTGCCGCCCTCGCCACCGGGCATGACCTCGCGCAGCGGTAGCGTAATGATGAGCCGGGTTCCGGTTCCGGTGTCGCGTTGGAGAGTTCCGCCGAGCATCTCGACGCGCTCGCGCATGCCGCGCAGGCCGTTGCCTTCGTGCTGCGCGCCGCCGCGGCCGTCATCGGCGATCTCCAGGCGGCAGTATCCGCTCTGTTGCTCCAGACGCAGACGGCAAGTACGGGCCTGGGCATGGCGCATGACGTTGGTGACCGCCTCGCGCACCGCCAACGAGAGCACGCTTTCCTGCACCGCGGGCAGCGCTAAGCCGGTCGCGGCGACGTACTGGACGGCAACTCCAGCGGTCTCAAGAGTTGTCTTCGCCTGGGAAAGTTCGGCCGCGAGTCCCTGCGAGCGATAGCCGCGGATCGCGTCGCGCACCTCGTGCAGAGCGTGGCGGGAAATCTGTTCGACCTCGCGGATTTCTTTGGCGGCGCGCGCGGGATCGCGATCCATCAGCTTGCCGGCGAGTTCGGATTTCAGCGTGATGACCGACAAAGTGTGTCCCAGGACGTCATGCAGGTCGCGGGCAATACGCTCGCGCTCGGCGACTTTCGCGAGATGTTCGATCTCATCGTTGGCCATGCGAAGCTTGGCCAAAGTTCGGTTGCGCTGCGCGAAATAGATGTTACTGACACCGACCACCACCGCGAGCCCACCGGCATAAAAGAGGAACCAGCCCGGCAGATGGAAGATCTGAGTCTCGACCGCGGCGAGCACGACAATGCCGGCTACCAGAGCGATCGCTGCGCGCTCCGTTTGCACACAGAAAGGAACGAAGGCCGCGGCAAAAATAAAGAAGGTAGAGGCCCCAATGTTAATAGGCGCAAACACGAGCCCCAGGATCACCATGCCGGCGATATGCAACAGGGCCTTCGGGCGCTCCAACCAGAACAGCCCAAAATAGATGCAGAGGAATGCGGCAGTAGCGAGCGCGGTGAGCGACCATTCCCTCCAGCCGGCGTGGTCCATGACTGGTTGGATATAAAAAAAGACCAGATAGCCGAGCCAAACGTAGGGTGCCCATCCTCGCCGCTTATTGCGAGGCGCCAGGCTTACGTCACGCGCGAAGGAAAACTCTGCCTTCGCAATCGCCTGTGTGCTTTCGCCGGAATTGACCGCCATGCAATTCACCTTCCAACCTTACTTTGCTACGGTTCTAACTGCTCTATTGTCTACCCGCGCGTCAACGGCGGCGCGACGGGCGTGGCAACGGGCGCTGGCAACAAGACAAACCAGGATCGCGGCCGGAATCAGCAGACCCAGCCAGCGTCCCCCACCGTATAGGACCAGCATGCCGAGAAAGACGAGGAGAGCGGTGAAGCATAAGGATTCGTTGGGCGGTGTAGTCATAAGATCCTTTCATCAATGATAAACACTTCTAACCCAGGTACGTCAGCCATACATTTTTCCCTGGTCGCGCTGGAAGCCGATGCGGGCGATGCCCAGGCAAATCAAGGTGAAGGCGACAAGCACTTCCCAATGAGTGGAGGTTCGCTCATGCTGGCCGGCGCTGAACAGCCCCAGCGCAAGCTGCGACAGGTGATAGGACGGCAGCACATGGGCAATCTCCCGGACGAACTTGGGCAGGAACATGTAGGGCACCCACAGCCCGCTACAAAAAGAGAGAGGCAGATAAATCAAATTGATGGTGGCTGGGGCGGAATTGGGTCCGGCGAAGTATCCGATCGCCAGTCCCATAGCGGCGAAGGGAAGCGATCCGGCGACCAGCGTGGCCAGCAACTTGGCCGCGGAAAGCAGCGTGATGTGTACGCCTCCGAAGGTGATGCCGAGAAGCAGGAGCAGGATCACGATGACGGCGCTGAAGATCATGCTCATCGCAACCTTGGCCGTAAAGTAGGCAAAGGGCGGCATCGGGCTGGCGCGTTTTACTTGCAACCATCCCAGGCCGCGTTCTGCGGCCAGACCGGAGGCGGTTCCGAACAAGGAGGCTCCCATCACGCCGAAAGTGCCGTAGGTTGCCATCAGATAGGCCGTAATCGTCGTGCCGCCTACGGGTGCATCCTTGGAATTCAGAACAAGGCCGAAGAGAACGTAGAACATCACTGGGAAGCTGATGACCGACAGGGAATACACGCGCAAGCGAAGGTTTTTGAGAAACTCATACTTCGCCTCTTTCAGATAAATGGTTGCGGTGTGACCTGGCGAACGGGCGATCTGGTGGTTGCTTACTGCTGCTGCGGCGGTGCTCATGGTTCTTCTCCTTCGCGCCTGAAAGTCGTAGATCAGTGCGTGTGGTTCTCGTTTTGTCCGTTATCCTGCGTCAGCGCCAGGAAGGCCTCTTCGAGTCCAGGGCTGGTGATCTCCAGACCGGAAAGTCCGGGATCGCGCGCCAATAATTCGCGGACGACGGACTCGGCTTCGGCGGCATGGATTTCGACTGCTTCCCGGTCCCCTTTTACTTCCGTCACGCCGGGAATCTGGCGCATCGCCGCGGTGCTGAGCCGGGTGACACAGCGGATGCGCTTGCCGCTGGTTTGCGATTTGATCTCTGTGGGCGTCCCTTCGGCGATGATCTCGCCTCGATTGATGACTGCGATGCGGCCGGCGAGCGCGTCGGCCTCCTGCAGGTAGTGCGTAGTCAAGAGAATGGTCTTGCCGCGCGCTACCAGATAGCGAATCTGTTCCCACAGCGCGCGGCGGGCTTCTACATCCAGCCCAACGGTGGGCTCGTCGAGAAACAGCAGGTCTGGATCGCCGCAAATGGCCAGTGCAAAGAGGGCACGCTGACGCTGCCCGCCGGACAGGTCGCCGAACTTGCGGTCACGCAGTTTTTCGAGTCCGGCGATGGCCAGCACGGTATCGAGGGGCAACGGATTGGGGTAGTAGCTGGAGAATAGGTCGATGTGCTCGCGCACGCGTAGCGTTTCGGGTACGCGTCCTACTTGCAGCATGGCGCCAGTTCGCATGCGGTTCTGAGGATTGACCGGATCTCCGTCGAACACGCGCACCTCGCCGGCGTTGGGCTGCATAAGGCCGAGCAGCAGTTTTACCGCGGTGGTTTTGCCGGCGCCGTTCGGTCCCAGTAGCGCAACCACTTCGCCCGCGTGAACAGCGAAGTTCACGCCGCGTAGCGCGCGAACCTGCCCGTAGCTCTTGCTGACGCGTTCCAGACTTGCCACCACGGGAGCGGAATTTGTGTCCCGCGCATTTTGCTTTTCCTCAAGAGTCGCGATCATTGTGATCTCCGCGTATTGTGGTTGTAGAAATTTGGAATCCCAACTCGGTAACACAATCATCGGGGGGAGAGCAGGCGCAGCGCCAGTGGCGTTCATCACGCATGGAGCGTGACAAATGTCATGGTCGCGGGTTGCGATGGTGACTGTTTGGAGAAGGAACCAGCGAAAAGGACGACGGAAAAATGGAGTATCGGAGGAAGATTCTTGCTTATTTTGTCAGGTGTGTTACGAAATCCGAACAGACACAGAAAATCCACAGACCCAAAACTGACGCCCGCGGAGCTCGCAAGAATAATCAGGCCCCATGATTCGCCTCACTGGATAGGGGATAACGTCTGTTCCGAAATCGTAACAGACTGCGAACGCTTAAAATTTTCCACAAATCAGCATACAAATGCGAGACACCCTGCTATTATTTCCCCCAATCGTTTGGAGGCAAAGCCATGCTCCCGGCCGGTAAGAGCCTTCGTACCCTACGCGAAAAACTCGGGTTGACCATGCGCGACGTGGAAAATTCCAGCGCACTCATTGCCGAAAAATATCGCAATGAAGAGTTCTCCATTCCACCCAGCCGTTTGTCCGACATCGAGACCAAGGGCATTCTACCCAGTATCTACCGACTTTACACGCTGGCGGTAATCTATCGCCGTGATCTGCGCGAGTTGATGACCTGGTACGGCGTGGACATGAACAACATCGCGGCGGATCTAGGACTGTTTGCGCCGCCCCGGTCCCATGTTTCGGAGGCCCTTTCAGGATTGGCGAATGTGCAAATGCCGGTTCGCATGGATCCTGGCTTCGACGAGCGCCGAACGACCAATCTGGGCCGCATGGTGGAACAATGGGGACTGGTTCCTCTGGCTTATCTGGCCCAATTTGCCCACAGCGATTTTACATACGGCTACATCGGCAATGACGATTTCACAATGCACCCGATTCTCCCTCCCGGCAGCTTTATTCAGGTTGACGAAGGCAAGAACAAGGTAGTGGACGGCACTTGGCGGTCCGAATACGAGCGCCCCATTTATTTCATCGAGACCCGGGATGGACATACCTGCTGCTGGTGCAGCATGCGTCGCGAGGATCTCGTTCTGCAACCGCATCCTTTGTCGCCGGTTCCGGTGCGAATCCTGCGGCATCCCCAGGAGGCGGAGGTTATCGGCCAAGTCGTGGGGGTCGCTATGAAGCTGACGGAGTGGCGTCCTTTTGATCCTTCTCCAGGCTCGAAAGCGCCACCAGCACTGAATTGAGATGCTGTGCGGAGGCCTGATCCGGCTGGTCAGGCACCAATTCATCGAACTGTTTCCGCATGCCTTCGACATAGGCTTCCGCGGTGTGTCCGCTATTTTCGCTGGAAAAGCGTAAGTCCTTGACCAGCGTTGAAATCGGCGCCCTGAGCACGCTCGATAGAACTTCCCCGTGAGCGGTTTTTAAGGCCTTCTCCGACGACTCCTTCCCGTGAACCAAAGATATTCCCCAATGCGTGTAGCCGCCATCTCTGCGGCGCAGGGACGCGAGATAAGCCAGTTTGGCCAGCAGCCCAGCGACCGCAGCCAGCGTGGTTTCCCGGACATCTTGTAAGGCTGATTTTAAAGTCATTCGTTTTCAATAACACTTGTTACGAATTACGAACAATTCCAATAGAAAAATGTGCATTTCCAAATTCTAAGGTAGATGAAAGTATCACAGTTCAAATTCGTCACACAAGGAGAAACCACCATGAAACGTACTCTACTGGCAATCGCCGCAGCCGTGCTTTTTCTCAACACCTTCGTGATTCCCACCGTGGCCCACGCCGATGGCATCCCTGGCGGTACCAATTGTGGCGGCGGCAACGGTATGTGCAAACCGTAAGCCGAAGATTTACGGAAACGGAACGCAGTTCACGATGACGTTGCTGTCGGCAGCGACTCGCGGTATAGTGCGTCCGCGAGTCTTATGTTGCAGGCACACTCATTCGTTTGGCACTATCTTTGGGTCGCGCCGAACCTGTTGCTCCTCGTTCTCGGCTCCCTGATGTGGCGACGCCGACTTACCCTGCACTTCCCCAACTTCCTTACATTTGTTCTGTTTAGCGCGGCGGGGCATCTTGCGCTTTATGCCGCCGATGTTATGCCTTCTGTTACTGCGGTCAATTTTTGGCGGACTTATTGGGGGAGCTTGCTCCTTGACGCAATCCTCAAGGTGACGTTGATGGGCGAAATCTTCTCCCATCTGTCCCGCTCATACCCCTTCGTAGCCAAGCTTGGAAGGTCGCTGATTCGGGGAATCGCTGTTGTTTTGTTTTTCGCCGCCGTCGCTGCCGCCGCCTACGCTCAACAGGATAACTTCCACTGGCTGATCTCAGGCGTGCATCTGTTCGAACAGGCGACCTATTTGGTGGAGTCGGGACTTCTTCTGTCTATCTTCCTGTTCGTCGCCTACTTTCACCTTTCATGGAATCACCGGGCCTTCGGTATTGCGTTGGGTTTGAGCATTTCCGCTTGCGTGCATCTTGCTACTTGGGCGGTGATGGCCAATGCCAGGATCTCGGTTCACCAGCGGACAGTCCTCGACTTCCTGAATATGGCCACGTATCACATTTGCGTTCTGGTTTGGTTTTACTATCTGCTCATTCCCCAAAAAAGTGCGGCTAAGTCTGCGGTTTCGTTGCCCGAGCATGATCTAGACATCTGGAACCGGGAATTGGAGCGTTTGCTACAGCAATGACTCTCGCCATTATTCTAGTGATTGCCGCCGTTCTGGCGCTTGTCGTCATTTTCCGGATTGCGGTTTCGCGAAGCCTGCAGGTTTCACTGGGCGCTCACCTTGGCGGGCAAATTCAAGCCATCGACGTGGAAGCATTCCGTAATCTGGTGAATCCCGCGGAAGAGGACTATCTACGACAGCGCTTGCCTTCGGCTCAATTCCGCGTGGTGCGTCGGGCTCGCCTGCGGGCGATGGCTGCTTATATTCAGGTTGCGGGGCAGAACGCGGTCGCGCTGGTGCGCATCGGGGAAGCTGCGTTGGCAAGCGACAATCCTCGCACGTTAGAAGCCGCCCGGCAGCTGGTAAACGAGGCGCTGCTGCTGCGCAGGAATACCACCCTTGCGCTGGCCAAGATCTACTTCGCACTGGCATGGCCGGGCTATGGCCTCGCCGCCGTGCGCATTGCCGAGCATTACGATCAACTGAGCAACTCCGCCATGTTGTTGGGCCGCTTGCAAAATCCCTCGGTGCCGGTCCGCATCTGCACCTTACGCTAGAGCTTGCCTGTCCGCAGACTCGGAAGGATGGTCTTGTCATCCCGTGCTCGGACGGCACTTGTTTTCCAGCCGCACTCTTCGAGGTAACCAGCGCTGTTCCAACGGCACTCCCATCTTGTTTTCGGGGTACCATCTGGTGTACAAACCAGCGGGACAGATCCGCCCAAGATTCTCGTGTGTTTTGCGGCTACGGCCGTTGGAGTTGTTTGTGTCCGCACCCCGGTCGGCGGACTCAAGGAGCCTCTATGATTCGCACGGCGAACGGTTTTTTGGTCTCACTGTCGGTTCTGGTGCTTTCCTCCATAACATTCGGACAGGGTGGCGTGGCCACTGGCGATCTGTACATAACCGTGAAGGATCCCAAGGGCAGCGTCGTGACTAATGCCGAGGTGACGGTACGGGACGTGGCCAAAGGCCTGGAGCGCACTGCTACAGGAGACGGCCAGGGTGGCTATAGTGTCCGCCTGCTTCCACCGGGCACGTACTCGATTACGGTGGAAGCCGGGGGCTTCGCCAAGGCCGAAGCTAAGGATGTAGGCATCACGGTTGGCGCGCTGGTCGACCTGCCGGTTGCGCTAACAGTGGCGACCGGAAAGGAAGTAGTCGAGGTCAGCTCGCAGGCCGACCTGGTGGAGACCGCGCGCACTTCGACGACGGACACCATCGGCCAGCGCCGCATCGACAATCTTCCCATCAATGGCCGCAACTACATCAATTTCACATTGACGGATTCGCAGGTCGTGCGCGACAACTCGCCATTTCTTGGCGCGGCGCCTACATCCGGGCTGAACATGAGCGGCCAGCGCGGCCGCTCGAACCTGGTAAATGTCGATGGCGCCGATGCCACCGACAATTCCACCAACGGCGTGCGCTCCACCGTCTCCCAGGAGGCCGTTCAGGAGTTCCAGATCATCACCAACGGTTACGCGCCGGAGTATGGTCGCGCCTCGGGCGGAGTGGTCAACATCATTACCCGCTCCGGATCGAACGACTTTCACGGCGACGTTTTCGGGTTTCTACGCAACCGCAACTTCCAGGCGGTGAATCCGTTCAGCACGGTTTCGAATCCGGCATACACGCGACTACAGGCGGGCGCCGCCTTCGGCGGACCGATCAAGAAGGACAAGACGTACTTCTATTTCTCCTACGAGATCACGCGGCGGCACGAGACGGGATTTTCCAGCATTGGCTCGGCGAATGACCCGTCCTATTATGGTCTTACAGGCGTCGACGTCTCGCAACTCTTTGGAGCCCCGGCAGGATTCTTCCCGGATATCCTCGCTACCAGCGATCAGGCGGCGTTCCTTTCCAGTCCCCCTCCCGGTATTCCACCGTCCGCTTTGCAAAGCTACGCCTTCGTCGTCGGTGCTTCGTCGGGCATGGCCCTTACTGGAGCATGGCCATTGATTTTTACAGGCGGCACTCCCGGAATCGGCGGCTTCCCCACTTCGTGTTCGGCACCGCCATGTTTCGTGCCTGCCTCATACCAGTCGCTAGGCTCGCAGGCTGGGAACTTTCCTGTATTTGAGGGGACGAGCCTCTACTCGCTCCGCCTCGACCACAACTTCAGCAGCAGCAACCGCCTTACCTTGCGGGCCAACGTGAGCCCCAGTACAACCACCGGGCTCGAGGGCAGCGGCGAGGACCAGCCCTTCGGGCAGAACGCTTATTCTCGCACCTCCGAGCAAACCTACCGCGATGTCACCGGAGTCGTGAAAGACACCTGGACCATCGGCAACAACCGGGTAAATGAATTCACCTTTCAATATGCGCGCCGGGGACTCTCTTACTTCTACAACACGCAAATCCCTGCGGGCGCGGATCCAGCCGTCAACATTACTGGCTTCGGTTACTTCGGCCGCGAGCCTTACTCCTACATTCAGCGCGTGGAGCAGCGCTATCAGTTCAGCGACAATTTCTCCTGGACCATCGGCCGTCATGATACGAAGTTCGGCGCGGATTTCGAATATCTCCCGCTCTCTGCCACGTTCACCGTCAACTACGGTGGAAATTACGACTTCGGCTCCTTTGCCGCATTTCCTGCGCCCTTCCCCACTTTGAATCCAGTGCAGGCTTATGGCGCGGGCTTACCCGGCGATTTTGTACAGGGCCTGGGCAGTCCCAGCGACTCCTTCCACAACATCCCCATCGGGGTATTCTGGCAGGACTCCTGGCGCGTTCGCTCAAACCTTACTCTCAATTACGGCTTGCGCTACGACGTGGAGATTCCTCCGAAATTCAAGTCGCCGACTCCGTTGGCACTAGCGGGATACAACTTCCTCGGGCTACAGAAGGGCATTCAGACCGACAAGAACAACTTTCAGCCGCGTGTCGGCCTCGCCTGGGATCCCAAGGGCGACGGGAAGACGGTGGTCCGTGCTTCTTACGGCCTGTTTTATGACCACCCTCTGCTCGGTCTTTATTTCCTCGGCAATGCTTCCGACGGCTCCTCCGGCGGCCAACTGGCCTTCGCCGGCACGGGCCTTTGCAACGGCGACGACAATCCCGCCAACCTGAATGCGATTCCCATTTTCCAGGGACTGGTTACGACTCCCGGCTGCACTCCAGGTCCGGCGGCGCTCCTTCCTGCACTCGGTTATCTGCCTAATGAGCAGCGGTTCACTGCTTTGAACTTCCCGCAGTCATTGTTTCTGAACCAGAATTACCTTGCTGACGGCTTTCCGCTGTTCTTTCAACCATTTGGTTATCCCCAGGCGAAGCGCTTCGTGTTCGCCTATGCGCAGCAGGCCAATTTCAGCATCGAACGCGACCTGGGCAAAGGTTTCGACCTGAATCTGGCCTACAACTTCAACGGCGGACGCCACCTGAACCGGCCTATCAACGCCAATGCCCAGCGCGGCGATCTGCTGGTGGCTAACTGGCAGGATGCCCTCAGTGATCCAAGCTCGTACGCCAGCGTGGGCGGGCCCCTGGGTGTCGGCAGCGGCCCCGCTTCGCAGGGTTACGCCCCTTGCGGTGTCAATCCAAACACTGGAGCACCCTGGGTTTCGGCCGCCCTGATGAATTTTTTCCGTCCCAGTGGATTCAATGCCTCGATCGCCAACGCTTTGACTGCTGCGGGCGCGGGAGCTTGTGTGACCATGCTGGCGCCGGCCACTCTGCAATTTCTTCAGGCATCAGGCTACAGCACCGCCAGCTTCAATACTGCCTGTAACCCTCTCCCCGGCGACCCCGCCAGTCTGGCCAATTGCATTCCTTTCGGCGACATGGATGCGAACTACTCGAACGGGAGTTCGGTCTACCACGGCCTGAGTGCCAACCTGCGCAAGCGCTTCGGTAATCACTACGAATTCCTTGCGTCCTATACCTGGTCGCACGCGATTGACGATTCCACGGACCTGCAATCTACGCTGACCCCGCAGGATAGTTATTATCCTGGACTGGATCGTTCCAATTCGCTGTTCGATCAGCGCCACCGTTTCGTCTTTAGCGGCGTCTATCAAACAGGCAAACTCGGCAGCGGCTTTGCCCGCAAGTTTTTCAGCGATTGGACTATCGCCCCTCTGATCGACTTCAATTCCGGACGGCCCTTCAACATCATCACCGGCAATGGCGACAACCTGCAGGAATCGTCCCTCACCGGCCGGCCCAACACCTTCGTCAACCCCGCGTGCACAGCGCTCGGGTATCCCGCGGTTTCCTCGAAGTTCTCGCCTACTGGAGTTTTTCAGGAGCCGTGCATCGCCGATTTCAATGGCACGCTGGTCTCGCTCGACGGCAACCT
>JBAVAV010000004.1:0-18094 GCA_049585895.1 Candidatus Sulfotelmatobacter sp.
GGCATAAGGATGGGCGGCGGAAGTTGGGTCCGCGTACTGCATCACGGTTTGTCCCGCGGAGGTGGAAAAATAAATCGTGTAGACCCGGTCGCCTTTCAGCAAGCCGTAGAAGTTGAAAGCGCCGCCCGAGCGCGAACTGGCGACGATGGTGATGGCGGGACCTTGCTGCTCCTTCACCGAAGAGCGTCCGGGAAGATGGGGATCGTTGCTGTCGCCGCCGCCAAAGCTGGGCAGATTCACGACCTCCGTGCTGCCGCCGCTGATAGAGACTCCGGGCACGGCGGGAATGCCGCTGGTCGCGTTGCCTGCACCACCGGGGCCGGGGGTGAGAGAGATTCCACCGCGGGCATCCGGATCGGAGCCGCGTCCGGCGCCAGTTTTTCCGGCTCCGGGGCCTTCGCCGTTCATGCCGCTGCCGGTGCCATCGCCGTGACCGATGCCCGAGCCTTCCCCAGCGCCACCGAGGCCCGGCTGGTCACCTCCCGCCGGGGACATGGCGAGCGAACCTTTGCCGCCGCCGGGGATGCCCACCTGGGAGCCGGGCTGGTTGGAGACCACGACACCCGATCCGCCACCACTTCCGCCTCCACCGCTGGGGGGAGCCAGAACCGATCCCACATCGCCTACTCCACCAAAGCCTGTGCCCTGGCGGCCGCTGCCATTTCCTCCTGGAGCGGAACCGGAGCCGAATGACGGAGGAGGCGGCACCACATTGCCGGCAAGGAGCGTTCCGCCCGCGTTTCCGCTTCCGGTGTTTCCGGTTGCGCCTGCACTGCCGCGGCCTGCGCCGGAGCCCGCAGCCGACGGAGGTGGCGGAATGACATTGGTGTTGAGCGAACCGCCGCGATTTGTGCCCGAGGACGAACCTGCAGACGCGCCGGTCGGCCCTACTGCCGGCGGCGGTGGTACGACGTTTGCCCCCAGAGTGCTGATGCCGCTTCCACTGGCGACGCGGCCCGTGCCAGAGGCGCTGCCTGATGGGGCCGAGGGCGGAGGCGGCACTACATCCTGCGTTCCAAAGAGCTTGCCCATCACGCTGCTCACAAAGGAACCGCTGCCAGACTGCGTGGGTGGCGGTGGAACCACGGTACTGGACGTCTCAGAGACGCTGCCGCTGGCCAGCCTGCGCAAATCCCGTGTGGCATCGGTCGAGGGCGGCGGAGCGATTACCGAAGGCGACGGCAGAGTGAGCTTGGGATTAAGCGTGGTTTCGCGCTCGGGCGAAGACACGGGCGGTGGCACGACGGCAACGTTGTTCATCTGGACGGGTGAGCGTGCGACCTCCCGGCTTACGGCTCCGGGCGCGGGCGGAATCACGCTGCCGTTGAGCTCGGGAACTAAGCGAGACTTGCCGCGCGAAACGGCAGGCGCGGGGGCGATCACACCGGAATTCAGAGCGGGCGCAACTAAATGTTCCCGCGTAATAGAGGGTGCGGGTGGGACGACCGCGGAATTCAATGAAGGAGCCGTCAGCGGCTTGTCGCGCGAAACACTGGGCGCCGGCGGCACCACTGAATCGAGGCTAACTCCGCGCCGCGAGCGATCCCGCGCCACGTTGGCCGGTGCAGGGGCGATTACGTTTTCCGGAAGGTTGGGAAGAGTGAGAGCTGCATGCAAGCCTTCAGCCGGTGGCGGACCGGGAATCGGCTTCATCGCGAGCAGATTGGCCACCGCGTCCATCGAAGTGGGCAGCTTGAGATTGGGAGCGTCCACAACTTTTTGGGCAAGAGAACTGCCACGGGCAACGCGGATGGTCTGGGTGCGATGATGCGCCTCCCGGCCTCCGGCGCGTCCCGTGACGCCGGACTGTGCGCCGCCGAGGTCTTCGGTGCGGGGGAGCTCGTCGCCCGAATAATAGACCACCTCATAAGGCCGGACTTTGGGTGGAGCGTAGGGGAGTATGCGAGCGATGTGCCGCGGAAGCACGATGATGACAAACAGCAGAAATGCTTCCAGAACCCACGCGGCCAGCAGACCGCGGTAAGGGAAGACGCCATAAGGAGTTTCGCCCGCCAGGCGCTCGCCGGAACGCCCAAAGGCTGGGCGGATGGAGGTAACAAATTCCTCCCACGGCGAGGACCATTCGACCAGAAGTTTGGGCCCATCCTGCACAACGATCGCCGGTTCGAGTTGGAGGGTTGCATTCACGCTGCTGGAACTCCGTTCTTGCGTACTGTTATCTCAATTTTATCGCCCAGCGCGGTTTCCGTCGAAGCCACGGTCTTACTCGGAAGTTCAATTACTGAAGCGGCGCGCAGCCGAACCGGGGCGAAGCGCCAGGGCGACAAATTTTGTTCCAGATGCACTACTGTGCCGGCACGGTCGAGATAGACCACGTCAATCGGAAAGCGCATGGCCAGAGTGTGAACGCCTCTGCAGGGGGTAATCCAAAGGCCGCGGCCAAAGCGAAAGTCGCTGCCGGAAGCGCCGAGCAGTCCTCGCAAACGGGACCAGTGCGTATCCGCCAGCGCCAGTTGAGTGGCGAGATACACCTGTCGCGTGCGGTTAAAGGCCTGGCCCTGCGGGATCAATCCCGGCATGAAAACTCCTGGTTCGGTCTTGACGTTCTCCAGTCGTTGCCGGCCGCTCACTTTGTCAGGAGCGAGTGATACGCCTGAATCAGTGCGGGGCCGACTGTAACAAAGAGAAACGGCACCAAAATGAAAATCACCAGGGGAGGGATCATCTTAATGGTAGTCTTGGCGGCCTGCTCTTCGGCACGCTGCCGGCGCGCGGTGCGCAAGGAATCGGAATGAACGCGCAAAGCCTGAGCCACGCTGGTGCCGAAGCGGTCCGTCTGAATCAGCGTCGCGACCAGGGCACGAATGTCGTCCGCGCCCGTCCGGTCCACGAGATTGCGCAGCGCCTCGGCGCGTGGCTTGCCGGCGCGCATCTCCAGATTGACCAGGTGAAACTCTTCGCTCAAATCGGGATGGGCGTGATGCAAGTCCTGGCCCACGCGCATCAAGGCCTGGTCGAGAGCGAGGCCGGCTTCCACGCAGATGACGGTAAGATCCAGAGCGTCGGGCAGCGCAATGCGGATACGCTGCTGGCGGCTTTTGATCATGCGTTTCAGGAAGAAGCGCGGAAGAAAGAAACCCAGCGCAGGAACGCACACCAGCAGCGGAAAGCTGCTGAACCCGGCAAACGCCACCACCCCGGCGAAACCCAGAAAAGCCAGCAGAAGGCGGGCGCCAAAGTAATAGCTGACGTGGCGCGACTCCCGCAAGCCGGCCTGAATGAGCCAGGCACGTGTGCGGGTTACGTCGGAAGGAGAGAGCGGAATGGCTTTGCTGAGGGGGTCTAGAGCCTGTTCAATGCGTTCTTTTACTTTTCGGACTGGTTTTTCCTGGACTTGGGCGGGCTGACCGCCGAGGGCGCGCAAACGGGCTCCCAGCACGGAACTCGGGGTCACGGCGGCGGCGCCGAAAGAGAACGCCACCAGCACCACCGTAACGAACACGACGATAGTCAAGATCAGGGGCAGCATTCCTTACACCTGAATCCGGATGATCCTGCGGATCACAAAATATCCAATGGTTTGCAACGCAATGCTGGCCACCAGCAAAGTGTGGCCGATCGGATCAGAAAAAAGCGGCTTGATGAAGTCGGGACTCATGATCAACATGATCCCAACCACAGCCGGCGGCATGGCCATCAGCAGGGCCATTGTGAGCCGTCCCTGGGCGGTGTGGACCCGGACCTGGCGCTGGATCTTAAAGCGCTCCCGGATCACGTAGGACAAGTTGTCCAGGATCTCGGCGAGGTTGCCGCCGGTCTCACGCTGGAGCATGACGGCGGTAACGAAGAATTTTATGTCTACGAGAGGCACGCGCTCGGTAAGGTTCATGAGGGCGTCGCGCATCGGCATGCCGAACTTTTGTTCTTCGTAAAGCTTGCGGAACTCGCTGGCCAGTGGTTCGGCTACTTCATTGGAAATCATTTCCAGGGCGGTGGTGAAGGCGTGTCCGGCGCGGACGGCGCGAGCCAGGGTATCGATGGCCTCGGGAAACAGCGTCTCAATCTTTTCGAAGCGCTTCTGGCGGCGGTAGGAGACAAACGAGTAGGGGAGGAAGAGTCCGACCGCCAGCGCCATCCAGCCTACGCCCGGATTCCTGGTCCAGGCCAGCGCAGCAAAGCCCGCTACCACTCCGGCGGCGACGCACAACAACAAGAAATTGCCGGCCCGGAGTTTCATACCCGCCTGCGTCAATGACTCTTGAATGGCCGAAACGCGCGCGGAGCGCCGCAACAACAAGTCGAGCGCTGGAATCCTGCTCATCTGCTCATCGCGCAGGAGGGCAAGTTCTTCGTTGGGCTCGCGCTCCGGCGCTTTCTGCGCGGTAGCCAAACGTTCCTTAATCAGTCGCGCCCTAGCACTGCGCTGGTCAAGGAGCGAGCCGATCGCGAAGGCCGCGAGCGCGACCATGACAAAAACCGAAAGAGCGATAAGTGCAGCGGACATAGCAGTCAATTCTCTTACTTCAAGTCTTCCAAGCTATCTTTACACATCCGTCTTCGATTCAAATAATGCAGGGCGCAAACGAGCTCCGCCGGTCGCCAGCCGGTCGGCAAAATGCGGACGAAACCCCGTGCCCCGGAATGTCCCGCGCACTTTGCCGTTTTCGTCGATGGCACGGCGTTCGAACACAAAAATATCCTGCATGGTAATGAGATCGCCTTCCATGCCGGTTACTTCGGAAATGGAAGTTACCTTGCGCGTTCCATCCGACATGCGGGCCACCTGGACCACGGCGTGGATGGCTGAGGAAATCTGATGGCGCACGGCACGCTCGGGAATATTCAGGTTGGCCATGGAAACCATGTTCTCCACGCGAGCCAGAGCGTCCCGGACCGAGTTGGCGTGGACGGTGGTGAGCGAGCCTTCGTGGCCGGTGTTCATGGCCTGCAACATGTCAAAGGCTTCCTCGCCACGCACCTCACCGACCACGATGCGGTCGGGACGCATACGCAGGCTGTTGATAACCAGTTGCCGTTGCCGCACCGCGCCTTTGCCTTCGATGTTGGGAGCGCGGGTCTCGAGGCGGACGACGTGCTCCTGTTTTAGCTGCAACTCGGCCGCGTCTTCTATGGTGACGATCCGTTCCACGTTAGGGATATAGCCGGAGAGCACATTGAGCAGAGTGGTCTTACCGGCGCCGGTGCCGCCCGAGATCAAAAGATTCAAGCGTCCCTTCACCATCACGGAAAGCAATTCCAGCATAGCCTCGGTGAGGGTCTGGTTCTCGATCATGTTGCGAGCCGTGACCGGGTCGCGCCCGAAACGGCGGATGGAAAGGCAGGCGCCGTCCAATGCAAGAGGAGGAATGATCGCGTTCACGCGGGAGCCATCGGCCAGGCGAGCATCGACCATGGGAGAAGATTCATCGACCCGGCGGCCGACGCGCGAAACGATGCGCTCGATGATCTGCATGAGGTGCTGGTTGTCCTTGAAGGACAAGCCGGTCAACTCCAGTTTGCCGGCGCGCTCGATGTAGACCCTATCGAAGCGGTTCACGAGAATATCGGAGATGGCGTGATCCTTGAGCAGAGGTTCCAGGGGGCCGAGGCCGAAGATCTCGTCAAGGATTTCGCGCGACAGGCGTTCCCGCTCGGCGAAGCTGAGGGGCACGACTTCGGCGTTGACCGAGTTGCGGATGAGGACGAGAACCTCTTCGCGAGCGGTTTCGCCGGAGGTGCGGCCCAGCTTTTCCAAATCGAGGCGATCGAGGATCTTGCGGTGCAGGTCTGCCTTTACCTGCTGGTACTCGGTGCGCTCGAAAGTCTGCAGATTGGCCATAAAGTGTTACACCGTCTTGAACAGCGACCAGGCGGCGCGCTTGACTTCAATATCGTTGCGCGTCAGTTCGTGCGCCAGCCCGGAAAAACAGCGTGCGATTTCCGTGTGACTCTGCTCCATGACCGGAATGCCCCGATCGATGGCCGTGGAGATGGCGAAGTATTGGTTGGGCACGCGCCACAATAATTTGATGCCCGCGGCGTTCTCGGCATCGCTTTCGCTGAAGCCGGGAACCTTCCGAAAGCGGTTGAGCACAAGCCGCACGCGCTCGCGGTTGCCAGTCTCTCCCAGATATTGTTGCACGCGGGCGGCGCTCCACAATGAGGCCACATCGGTGCAGGCAACCAGCAGCACGGTCTCAGACAGATTCGAGACCAGGCGGCTGGCGGCATCGAGACGTGAGGAATTGTCGACGACCACATACCGGTAGTGCGTCACCAACATGTCGAACAGACGGACAAACTCGGCTGTCGAAGGTTCGATGGGGGCGGGCGTATTGCTTCCCGCCAGCAATTGCAGGCCGCCGGAATGCCGGGTCATGAAGCTCTCCAGCAGGGAACTATCCATGCGGTGGAGATTGCGGGTGGCGTCGGCCACGGTAAACAGGGGCTTGACATTCAAATGCAGCGCGGCGTGTCCGAGGGGAGCGAGATCGACCAGCGCGGTGTGTCCGTGGGCGGATTGCAAAGCCAGAGCAAGGTTGACAGCGACCGTGGTTGCACCGCTTCCACCCTTGGCATTGACCACTGAGAAAATCTTGCCGCGCGGACCTTCCTTCTGAACCCGCCGCTGCGCCGTGGTTAGCCGGACGAAGGCTTCCAGCAAATCGGTGGTCGTGGTGGGGCGCTCAATGAACTCGCGCGCCCCCACACGCATCGCGTTCACGATTACTTGAGGCTGATTGAGGCTGCCGATGGCAAACACCGCAGAGTCGGGAAGTTCCTGGTGAAGAAGTTCGATGGCACGCATGGCCAGCCCTGGGTTATCGGCCGGAATGTCGACTAACACTACCTCGGGAGAGGCAGCCTGGACACGGCGGGTAACAGGATCGGCAGCGGCGACGGGAAAACTGGCGCAGGTGTGCACGGTCCGTGCCACGCTGGTGCCATCCACCAGCACTTGCAGGACGGTGCGCTGCTCGTTGTCGGTGGCGACGATTACGACTGAAAGCTCCGGCATACCCTACGACTTCTCCCTACAACACTTATTTCCACACCAGCTTGCTGATTCGCTTCTCCGCCGAGCTTTCAACCAGACGGGTAGGGTCATTTCCCGGAAGGTTTATGGTCGAAGTTGCCGTTGTCGATAAAGGGCCGTGGATTCGCAGGCCCCGCCGGCGCTTGCGTACTGGGCGAAACCCGGTGCACGGTGCACAACACCATCAACTCCGAATTACTCTTTTGCAGGCTCTTGCTGCGGAAAAAATTTCCCAGAATCGGGATGTCCCCGAGGCCCGGAACCTTGTTCCAGATATCGGTGACGCGATTGTCGATCAACCCGGCAATCACGAAGCTTTGCCCATCCTGCAATTCGAATTCCGTCTCAGCCTTGCGTGTGCTCAGCGCGGGAACAGTGAAACCAGAAATGGTCAGCGCATTGCTGAAATCGAGAGTGCTGACCTCGGGGGCAACCGTTAGATGAATGTTTCCATTGGGCATGATCACCGGAGTGAATTCCAGCTTCACCCCGAATTCCTTGAAAGAAATCGTGACCGCGGTAAATCCTTGTCCCGGCTGCACGATGGGGAAAGGAAACTGGCCTCCGGCCAGAAAGCTGGCTTTCTTGCCGTTGACGGCGATCAGGTTAGGCTCGGCCAGGATTTGCAAAAGGCTCTTGGTCTGGAGGGCCTCAATCGCCACGCCAAAATTAATGTCGGGCCGGAATAGAAAAAGATTGAGAGGACTAAGGGTCACGGAGGTGGACGTCGTCCCTCCACCGACCGGTTGCACCGGGGAACCTCCGCCAAACTGTGCCGTGGTGGTACTGCCCTGGAAGTTCGCTGCACCAGTAGAGAGGAAGTTGATGCCCAACTGCGTGAGGGCGGAACGGTCGACCTCAGCGAACTTCACTTGCAAGAGAACTTCCTGCGCGCCCACCGGACCAAAGGTCAGCACATTGACCACATTCTTCGTGTAGGCGGAGGCGAGTTCGCCGGCGCGCTTGGCGACATCCTCGGTGGTAACGTGGCCGGAAAGGACGATGGCGGAACGCGAAGGCGTAACCGTGATTTGCTCTTCGGGAAAAACGCGGTGCTCTTCCTCGGCGGCGGAGCTGACGTCGACGTCGACGCGGAGATCGAAGCTGCGCGAGCGCTCCAGTTCGTCCCAGATGAGCAAGGAGACTTCGCCGGGCGAGCGGCCGTGAACAAGAATTTGCGTGGGAGTGATCGGCTTGACGGACGCGACCGTGTCATCCGTCACCGAGATGCGCTTGATGCGCTCGGTGGTGTTGATGAGCAGCGATTTCCCGACCATGACGCGCAGGGGCGCCGAGCCTTGCGCCTCCGCCGATTGCGGCGGCAGCGTGGTGGTCTGCGTGGTAGTCGGCGCTTGCTCCTGGGGCGTCGCGCCGATTGGGTTCGCGTTCTGCTGCGGAAATCGCTCCGGTCTAGCCATTCCAGGGAAGAGCAAAAACAGCGCAACTGCTCCGACCAGCGTCGTGCGAACCTTCATCTTGTGATGCCTCTCCATATGAGGAAACCTGCAGTGCCGCGTAAGGAACGCGCATGCCGAACTGCCCGCCCGCTACTTCGAATCTTCACCGCTCTGTTCCGGGAACGGCACGATTTCTTTCTTCTTGTCACCTTGATACACCTCAACACTGGGCACGTAGGGAGGAGGAGGAGGCTGCGCAGCTTTTTGTTTGACCGGGTGAACATGCACCGGGGCTGGGGCCGTCTTAATTGGCGTGTTGAGACCCTGGTAAAGAGCCTTGGAGCTTGACGAAGGTACCTCGTCCTGCCGCGTATCGAGCGGGTTGCGCAAAGATAGCTGAATATGGCCTTCGGCGCTGGCCAGGGTCAAACGCTGTGCGTCATCGGGTGAAACCAGAAGAGTGATCACGGGAGTGTTCTGTGCATCACCCGCGGCATTGCGCTCCAGGCGCTGGCCCGAGGCAATCACGGCAACGTTCTGCAAGACTGTAGTTGTCTGCGATTCGGAAGCGCCGGCGGGGGTGCCAGTCAGCAGCACATCCACGCGGGTTCCCGGGCCGACGAAGCCGGCCACAGATACAATTTCATTCACCCTCACTGAGACCGCGCGCATGCCGGGCGGAATGAGAGAAGGCAGACCGGAGCCGGCATTTTCGGGCGCCAGCTTGCTGGGCAGAATGAACTCGCCCTTGGCGATAGGAATGATTACGCCCCGGCCCAACACTTGAGAGCGCTTGGTGTAAACGTCCGCGGGCAGACCCGTAGCGGGGAACTTGGCAATGCGGACATTATGCTCTTCGATGCGCGCGCCTACCTGAACATCTTCGGCGGCGACAATCACATCCACGGTGGGCTCGTTCGTGGTCCCGGTCTTGCCTCGCAGGTTGTTGTAGACGAAGAGGCTGGTAAAGGCGCCCAACGCCAAGGCCAGAACTCCGATCATCAACAAACGGGTGCGATTCATAATGCTCCGTCAAGACGTGCCGACACTCTCATCCGCGCCGTTTGCAGGCGGGAACGCCTCCAGATCTGGCCCAACCTCCGGACTCTTACTGAATCGAGCTGGCGACGTTGGAAAATACGTTATTCGCGTTGGAGCCGATCAACCGGATGGTGCCAACGACGATCACCAAGATCACGGCCAGCATCACGGCATATTCCGCGATATCCTGCCCTTCTTCCTCGTGCCACAGTCTGCGGAAAGTCATCATAACCTGTTAGCCTCCATAACAACCTCGAGCCTGCCGCCGCCAGTCTGGTCAATGCGTTAACCCAGCCCAGCGATTTGCATCCTGTCTGCTTATACGTCGGTGCCGCGGAGACGCCATTACTCGAGTAAACTCATCATACCTTGCCAAATGCCCAAGCGGCGTAATTTTTGCATACTGCAAGTAACCTCCGTGTCAGCCTCCTGCACCCCTCAGGAAGGTGGCTTGTGAGGGCTGGGTCCGTTCTCCGGACCCAGGGGATGAGGCTGGAACGTTAGTACTACCGCTTGGGGGTCCTCAAAGGAGACCCTCCAGCCCGGAGCCAGCCGCAGAGCGGTCGAAAGGGCGGAATCCGGCGGTACGATTGCGGTTTCAATCCCCCAGTCTTGCAGCGCCTGCCCCCAGGCGCCTCTCAATTGGTAAGCGTTGGCGAACTGCTGTAGGAACTGCTCACCGTAAAGATCAGCACGTCCGTCGATGAAAACCCGAGTCGAGGGGTAAAGTTTCCAGATCAGATACCCGCCCCAATCGTAGTGGTTGAAGAGTGGGCCTGCGGGAGGGTGGGACTGAAGAAATGCCACCGCCTTGGCCGGAAATTGCCGGGCTTCGACCTGAGGCTGGAGCCGAATCACCTGCGCGATTTGGATGCCCGCAAAGGCGGCCATCGCGATGACGATTCCCGTATTAAGCAGAAAGGGATTGTTTCGGCGTGAGCGCGGGCCGCTTTCGCTTCGGGTCCAGTCCTGTAATTGCCGGGAGAGGATCGGCGCTGCAATCAACACAAACAATGGGATCATTCGTATGGAGCACAGCGCGGCGTATGTGCCGACGATTAACAGCAAGGAATCGCGCGGGCGCAGTCGGCGGCAACCGCCGGCGAAAGCCGCCAGCGTGGCCAGCAGGAGAAAAAGAAAGGGCCAGTACTCTGCCCGGTGGAAGTTCAGAGAGGCCCATTCGGCAATGTAGTTCTGCATAGCATGCGAGCGCAGGGTTTCGATTGGATACCGGTACATCCGCAGTCCGTTGGGATTCAGTGGAACCAGGAGCAAATCGAGCAGCAGAGTCAGCGCCAGGGTGGGCAGGTAGGGAGTTGCAATGTTGATGAAAGACAAGCCCAGCATGCGCTCGATGCATTCTCCCGCCAAAAATAGAGCCAGCAGCGCCAAGCCGAGTTCAAATCCGGCATGCAGATTGACCCAAAGAAGAGTAAGGGGAAGGGTCCAGAAGAGAAATCTCGGATTTCGCTCGGAGCGTTCGAGGATCAACAACCACAGACTCGTCAGCAGTAAGGACAGAACCTGTGGACGAACTCCCCAGAGCGGGGCTGTTGCCCAGGCTCCGGCCAGCGTGGCGATCCCCGCGACGTAGGGACGGCCACTACAGCGAAGATAGAGCAGAAAGAAGGCTGCGACCAGAACCAGGGCAGAGAGCAGAATCAGGCCTCCCCAGCCGGTCGCGCGAAAAATCCAGAACAGCAGGACCTCGGTGAGCCACTCGTGCGCGATCCAGGGCTGTCCAGAACGGGTAAAGGAAAATGGATCGGTATGGGGAACAGCCTTGTGCTGCACAATATATTCGCCGGTTTTGAGGTGCCACCAGACATCAGGATCAGTGACGTTGCGAGCCGTCATGGCCAGCAAGCCCAGAAACAACACGAGCAGAAAGGTCCGTTTCGTAGTGAAGAGTTCCTTCATCCAAGTTCCATCACGACCTTCCATCGCGACGTCCCATCACGACGGCGAACTGTTGACAGCCTGGCTCAAAGAATCAGGCGCGGGTGCGGCCGGGCTTCGGAATAACACCACCGCCAGCATGGGAAGATAAAGAAAGATTACGGCCGCTCTGCCCACTTCGGTGAAGTTCAAGGGTTGGTGATACCAGCGCCAGGTGCCTGCCCCCCAACTGATAAGCAATGGAGCGAGAATCTCCCGCCGCGACTTGGGAATAAGCCAAAGAATAAAACTGTCGAAAAACCAGCGCTGCGGCATGAGCGCGGCCAGCAACAGAAGCCATGCATCGCGATCGCGGTAGCGCACGAGCGCCAGGCAGAGCAGAGGCCCAGGAAAAACAAACAGCGGAATAAAGTGCTCGTAGTACCTGGTTTGATGAAGCCACAACAATGGCCATCGCGGTAGAAGCACGAGACTGATTGCCGCCAGCAGGAAACACGCTATAAACCCGCGACGGCTTAATCGAGTCAGGAAAACCGGCAATCCAACCTGGGGCTTTGCCATGGTTGCGGGCAGAAGCCACGGATAAAACGCACTGGCGGCGATGAGTGTGGACCATTGCGCGGTGAGCAAGCCTGCCCAGTAGGGATAGGCGAGCATCACTTGCAGCCGGCGAAAGTTCTCGCGCGTTAAACCGAATGCCAGCAGGGCTGAACTGACTCCATAAAACATGCCAGCGGCGATTTCCGGCGGCAGGCGGAGAAAGGGAAGCGCGAAAATGCCGGCGGTTAGCGGATACTGCTCCAGCGGCGAGTCGTAGGGATTCTGGCGGGCGATGAGCCTTTCGGCCAGGTGAAGCGCCCAATGGAAATCACCCGCGTTCTGGTGAAGACGCCGCATCAGAAACCAGCAAAAGATGCCGCTGCCCAAGCCGATCGCTGCCGAAACTGAAATACGCTTTCGCATGAAGCGGGTTTTGCCTCACCAGTTGTAACATGGGGGCTCGTAACCTGTGGCCCGTAACGTGTGGTTCGTAACCTGTGTTTTTTTGACATGGAACGGTTGGTTACGGGATTCGAGTGATGGAGGCGCGCTTCGCAAGGCTTCCGTAAACATCTACAGCCAGTCGTTTGTCTGGTGCTCGCCATGGTCGTGGCGGCGAGCATGTGGTTCTACGTACTCGGCATCCTTCGAGCCCACCAGCTCGCCGATGCCGAGGTAAAGCAGATTCCGCGCGGGAATCTCTCCGACCTCTATCCACGCTGGGTGGGAACCCGCGAACTCTTGCTGCATCATCGCAATCCCTATAGCCGTGAAGTGACACTGGAAATTCAGGAAGGGTACTATGGACGCCGCCTGGACGCTGCCCGGCCGAATGATCCCAAAGATCAGCAAGGCTTTGCGTATCCGGTGTACGTTGTTTTCTTGTTGGCTCCGCTGATCGGGCTTCCGTTTCCATTACTGCTGATCGTGTTCTATTGGCTGCTGGCGCTTTTGACGGCGGCGAGCGCTTGGCTGTGGCTGCGGGTGCTGGGCTGGCCGTTGCCGCCGCTGGCCGTTGCTACATGCATCATGCTTACCCTGGGCAGCTTTCCGGGGGTGCAGGGAATCAAGCTGCAGCAACTGAGTTTGTTGGCGGCGGCGCTGCTGGCGGGAGCTGCTGCGAGCGTGGCAAGTGGCTTTCTGTTCCTGGGGGGAGCATTGCTGGCATTGGCTACGATCAAACCGCAACTGGCATGGCCGCTAGTGGCCTGGCTCCTATTCTGGGCAGCAAGCGATTGGAGGGCGCGACGAAAGCTGGTGTTTGGATTCGGGCTGGTGATGGCCCTGTTGCTGGCCGGCGCTGAGATCCTTCTGCCGGGCTGGTGGCGGATGTTTGCCGCGGCTATCGGGCAATACCATCAGTACACGCAGAACCAGTCCGTGCTCGAAGTCCTGATAAATGAGGTCCTGGGTCCCGTCGCGAGTGGGACCGTGGGCCGTATCGGAGGACGAATCCTCGCGGCGATTGCCAGTCTGGCTTGTGGGCTGGTGCTATGTAAATTGCGCCGCGAGCGGGCCGACGCCTCCGGATTTGGTTGTGCGACAGCGCTTGCGCTTGCGTTGACGGTGCTCGTGGTCCCAATGTACGCACCCTACAACCAGGTTCTTCTCTTGCCCGCAATTTTGCTGCTGGTGAGGAAGCGAGCGGCGTTTCTGTCGGGGTCGAAAGCCCGATGTTTCGGGTATGTGGCCGGCGCTTTCGCACTGGGCTGGCAATGGGGTGCGAGCCTTTGCCTCACGGGGATTTACTTCTTGGCGTCGCGGGCTTCCGCACTGGACGGCTGGAAGTGGCCCTTCTTCGCGACGTTTGCATTACCGGTGTGGATCTTCGCACTAACGTTCTTTTATGTGCAAGACGAACTCCGCCGAGCGCAAGACCGCCTGCCGTGAAAATCGGCTGAGGAGGGTCGAGTCTCTTCTTACCCGATTACGCGGCGTATGTGCAATGCCGTCAGCAAAAAGCATGAGTCATCCTGCCCCAATCGCATCGACTGAGCTTGTCAGCTGGCCGTCCTGGCGGCGGCCGCTTGCGCTGACCCTGTGTCTGCGGCTCACTTACTCCGTCCTTGCCGCAACCGCCGCGCTAATTCAACCGGTGAATTGGCGCTTGATCCATTCGAACGCGTTAACCGAAAACCTTCCACCCCCGGATCACAACCTGCGCTACCTGGCGCTCGGCGTCTGGGAGCGCTTCGATACCCTTTGGTACCTCCAGATCGCCGCTCATGGCTACAGCCGGCCTGAGGCCGTCGTCTTTTTCCCGCTGTACCCTAGCCTGATAAGGATATTGACGCGGCTCCTTCCGCCGATGGCTGCCGCGTTGCTTATTTCAACTGTGGCAGCTTTCTTTCTCTTATGGGGACTGCAAGAACTGCTGCTTGGTGATGACTCTCCACATTCCGTCGATCAGACTGTGTTCCTTAGTGCCGTCTTCCTCTGCGCAGTCTGGCCTGCAAGTTTTATTTTCTTTGCCGGGTATCCTGAGTCGCTGCTCCTCGCCCTGATCGTATGGTCTCTATGTATGGGCCGCGGAGACCACTGGCTGGCGGCGGGCGCGCTCGGCGTGGCTGCGGCGTTGACCAAAGCTGTGGGTGTGGTGGTGGCCGTGCCTCTGCTGATCATCGCCGTGCGGAACCGGAAGACGATGGCGCTGCCGGCGGCGCTTTTAGTCCCTCTTGGTTCGGCCGGATTTCTGGGATATCTGCGTTGGACGGGCCACGGTGCGCTCAGCTCAGCCTACCGCGAATATTGGAGGAGCTCGCCTGGCCTGCCCTGGACAACTCTGTGGACGAGTGTTACCACCCTTCTTCACACTCCCGATCTGATTCTCACGCTGAACCTTATTTTTTTGATCTTGGTGTGCGCTCTTGCCATGTTGAGCCGCCTGAGGATTGAATATCTTCTCTATTCGGCAGCCGCTATCGTTCTGTTGCTTTGTAAAGAGACCACGCCGCCGTTGCAGAGCATGATCCGCTATCTGCTGATTATCTTTCCCGCTTTCGTCGGTTTAGCTCGCCTGCTTCAGAGGCCAAGCCTGCGAACAAGATTTGGAATGGTGTGTGCGGCGCTGTTTGTGGTTAACATTGGATTGTTGTGGCTTTTCCTGGGCTGGTCGCTTGTGTTGTAAGTCCCGCGCTGACCAGAAACAGAGCAAGCAAGGGAATGCTGACGAGACAGTAAACCCCGGCCGTCAGCGCCCACAAATGCAGTGGACCCAGGAAAAGGATTCCAATCAAGCCTGCTGTTATCCAGTTGAGACGATCCGGGAGGCGCGGTTTTCTCAACAACATGCTGTACAGGAGCAAAGAAATCGGAAGCAACAGAAGGCTAAGGTCTTGCGGGTTGAGATGATAGCTGACCAGCAGTGCACACAGTACCGTGTCTGAGAAAGCGAGATCAAACTCCCTTTGGGTCTCGGTGCCAGGAAGAGAGCATGCCATACGCGCATGCTTCCAGCTAATCCGTGTCTTGAACAGCGCGGCTGTGCAAAGGATCGACAGGATGGCGACGGCCCACGGTGATTGCTCGCGGTGAAAGAAGAAGTAGGTTAACCCGCGCAGGTTGGCCATGGCCTGAGGAAAAATGTCCGGAAAGGGCTGCTCCTGGAAATGCAGCACAAACCTCGGGTAGAGCGTAAGCACGGACCACCCTGCGATGGCGACCGAGACAATTACCAGCGTCAGCAACATCAGGCTGAAGCCCTTCGCAAGCCCGTTTCTGACGCTTCTGCCTTGGGTCAAAACGAGCACCAATACCAGCGGAATCACGAGTTGGAACTTGAAGAGTCCCAGGGCAAGCCAGCACCCGGCGGCAAACGCGCGCCCGCGCCGGAGAGCCGTGAACGCCAGAACGACCAGCGATAGCAGGAGCAGCGAATCCTGACCCTGCAGCAGACAGAGCAATGCCGGAACAAAAGTGAGCGAGGCTACGAACAACACGCGCCAGTCCCAAGGCAATAACGCCTGCCTCGCCAAATGACGTACAGCGGCTGCGAGAAATGCCATACTGAGCAAGGACCACAGCAGGTAGGCGCGTCTCAGCGGCAGCCAGGCCACGGCTAGGTAGAGCACAGCTTCAAAAGGAGGATGGGTATAGAGAGTGCCCACTCTTCCGGCGAAGCGAGCCTGATATTGTCGCTGAACGCAGGTATCATACAATTGCCGCCCGTGGCCGTCAGCCAGCATGCGCGAGGCGCAATAGAAATGAGGAAAGTCGGCGCCCTGCAGTAAAACCAGAGGGCGCGCGCCGATGAAAGCGGCCAGGGAAAACACGAAGAAAATAAGAATGAGAGACTTCATCCGGGAGATGAAGGCCGGTTTGCGAGTTCGGTCCCGAGGAAGCACGCCGCAGTCTATCGAAGCCTTGGAGGAGAGCGCCACAGGTAGCCTTGACGGAAGGCTCTTCCGTCGGGGCATGATTCCTGTCATTATCCTATCGACGCAGTTTCAGCAACGGACTTAACATTACCTGGCGCCACATACCATGGTCCTGAACTCAATACGAACTCCGCAAAGCTCCGGCTCGGGTGTATTTCCCGCGCTGGTGCTGGTGCAGGGCAACGAACAGAGGAATATTGTCCTTAACCGGACGCCGTTCAGCGTGGGTCGCAAGGTCGATAAAGATCTTGTGATCGCCGATCCCCGGGTCTCGCGCGACCATGCGCAGATCGTGCTGGAGGAAGCCGGTTTCTTTCTCGTCGATCAGGGGAGCAAGCACGGTACCTTCGTCAACGGCGAACGCATCCAGCGGCAGAAGCTGGAGCGGAATGACCGCGTGGAATTCGGGGCGCGTGACTCAGTTTATGCCATCTTCAATCCGGCGCACGGCACGTCGAACACGGCGCGCGAGTTTCTCAGCCAGATTTCCGGGATTCAGATTTCGCAGGAGGCCACCGATCTAGAAAAGCTGACGCTTTTCCTCGAGGCCGCGCGCAAGCTGAACACCGCAGGCGTGCTCGACGAGATCTTGATGACCATGCTCGAAGTGACGCTACGCCTGACCCGCGCCGAGCGCGGATATGTGTTTCTGAAAGACGACGACGGCAAACTGCGTTTGGTGGCGGGACGCAATTCCAAAGGCGAGCCACTCCTCGATGACAAGACTATTTCGCATTCGGCGCTGGATGAATCACTGCGTTCGAATTCGGAGTTTTTGCTGACCGATACCGGCAGTTCGGCCGACCTCGAGGGCCGGCAAAGCATTGTGGCTTATGATCTGCGCACGGTGATTTGCATTCCCCTGCGCAAGCGGCAAGTGCAGTCTTCGCGCGAGCAACAGACCCCTATTCCCGACGCCTCCGCCGAAGTGGCCGGAGTTTTGTACGTGGACTCGCGCTTCGCCTCGCGCGAATTCTCCGGCGTTGGCCACGACATTCTGCGGGCCATCGCGACAGAAGCTGGGTCGCTGATCGAAAACGCCCGCCTGGTGCAGGCTGAAGAAGAATCCCGGCGCTATCAGCAGGAACTGACCATTGCCGCCAGCATCCAGCAGCGGCTTATGCAGGTGAAGATTCCCGAAGTCCCGTTCGCCAAGCTGCGCGGCAAGAACCTGTCTTGCAAGGAAATCGGAGGCGACTTCTTCGATGCACTCAATACCAAGGAAGGCCTCGCGGTGGTGCTGGCGGACGTGAGTGGCAAAGGAGTTTCCGCGGCGCTGCTGGCTTCTACCCTGCAGGGAATGATCTATTCGCATTTGAGCGCGGGCATGCCGTTGCTCGAAGTGGTCGCCGCAGTGAACCGCTTCTTCACCGACAAGCTGGTGGGGGAAAAATATGCGACTTTACTGCTGGCGCGCCTGCGCCGCGACGGCGATCTGGAATACGTGAACTGCGGGCACGTGCAGCCGCTGCTGGTGTGTGCCGGAGAAGTGATGCGGCCCCCGCACGGCAATGTTCCCGTAGGATTGCTCCCCGATGCTACTTTTGAAAGCGCCCGCTGCCAGCTCAATTCGGGCGACCGCTTCATTTTGGTGACCGATGGCGTCACCGAAGCGGAAAATGCCATGGGCGATTTCTTTGAAGATTCGCGGCTGGAAGCGGCTGCGGCCAAGACCCCGACCCTGGAAGGAATCTTTTCCGCGGTCAGCGACTTCTGCGCCGGCAATCCCTTGAATGACGACTGTACGGTGGTGGAACTGCTCTATTCGGGCTTAGAGGCGTAGTTGTTTTGGAGATCGCATGGAATCGCCCTCTCCATTTTGGCACGGTCTCTTCATTTCCTGC
>JBAVAV010000005.1:0-7277 GCA_049585895.1 Candidatus Sulfotelmatobacter sp.
CCTCATTCTGATTACCGACCTTCACGGGGACCACATGGACCCTGATTCGATCAATCAGGTGAGCAAAGCGGAAACGGAGATTCTGGCGCCGCCTGCGGTGGTGGCAACCGTCATCAGCGCCAAGCCTATTGCCAATGGAGAGTCGAAAAGCTGGCAGGGTTGGACCATTGAGGCGATCGCCGCATACAACCTGAAACGCGGCCCCGCGCCGGGAAAGCTGTTTCACGACAAGGGCCGCGGCAACGGTTACGTTCTCACCTTCGGCGGCAAGCGCTTCTATTTCTCAGGCGATACGGAAGGCGTCCCTGAGATGCGCGCACTGAAGAACATTGACGTGGCCTTCGTGTGCATGAATCTGCCTTACACCATGCCGCCCGAAGAGGCAGCCGATGCGGTGAAAGCCTTTCACCCGAACATTGTCATTCCCTACCACTATCGTGGATCTGATCTCAGCGTATTTCAAAAAGGATTGGTAGGGACCGGCATTGAGGTGCGGGTGCTGGATTGGTATCCGAAGTAAGAGATGCACAGCGAGAGTTGGAATTATTGAGAAAGGCTAGGGCCGAACCGGGTTGAAATGAGGGAAGAGTAATCGCATTAAAGACGCGCCATCAGCGCGGGCCGGACTTCGCCCAGGCGGAACAGCGGAGGCGGCTCTCTCTACATCGTGGTAACATCCGGCCAGTGGCCACCGCCAGGAACAATCCCAACCTGAATTACAAGGCTGACCGGCTGGTCTCAGCGGCGCCGGTCGAGGACGATTCCTCCTTTGAGCTGAAACTGCGGCCGCAGCGGCTCAACGAGTTCATCGGGCAGGCCAAAGTCAAAGAGAACCTGGCGGTTGCGATTGAGGCGGCGCGCTCGCGTGGCGAGGCCATGGACCACGTGCTGCTCTACGGGCCTCCCGGTCTCGGCAAGACTACCCTGGCCAATATTATCGCCAACGAACTGGGAGTGATTTTTCAGCCCACGGCGGCGCCATTGTTGCAGATCAAAGGTGACCTTACCGCCATCATCACCAACCTCCAGGATAAGCAAGTGCTCTTCATCGACGAAATTCATCGCCTGCAGCCGGTCCTGGAAGAGCTGCTGTATTCCGCGCTGGAAGATTACAAGCTCGACATTATTATTGGACAAGGGCCTTCGGCGCGAACGCACACGCTGGAAGTTCGACCCTTCACGTTTATCGGAGCGACCACGCGCGCCGGACTGATTTCAGGGCCGTTACGGTCGCGCTTCGGGATTGTGCTGCGGCTGGAGTTCTACACGCCGGAAGATTTGCGTGTCATCGTGGAGCGGTCGGCGGAGATTCTGGGCGTGAAAGTCGATAACGCGGGAGCGATTGAAATCGCCAGCCGTTCGCGCGGCACCCCGCGAATTGCCAATCGCCTGCTGCGGCGCGTGCGCGATTACGCGCAAGTACGCGCAACGGGCACTATCGATCAGCCGACCGCGCAGGCGGCGCTGCAGATGCTGGAAGTTGATCAGTACGGCTTCGACGAAGTCGACCGGCGCCTTCTGCTCACGATCATCGAAAAATACCAGGGCGGACCAGTCGGTGTGAACACGCTGGCCGCTGTTCTCGCCGAGGAACCCGACGCCATTGAAGAAATCTACGAACCTTTTCTCATGCAGATCGGGTTCTTGAACCGCACTCCTCGCGGCCGGGTGGCCACGCAGCTTGCCTACGAGCATTTTGGCATCACTCCGAATCGCAGGCAGAGTTCGCTGTTTTGAAGGCTCGCCTCATTCCCTGTTAAAGATCCTTGCACAATCGTGTTCGGAAAACCTCCAAACGATGCTTTCGTGTGTTGCGAGGGGCGCTCATGGTGTATCTTGCTGGTTTCCTCGCGAGGGTTTGGCGAGGAGACGTGAGGGCGGGTTTGCGTTGCGGTCGAGTTTGCCATCTTTCATTTAAGAACCTTCTGGCGGTCACGTGGATGCTGCCGGGAGTCTTGACGTGCGCCTTGAACCTTGCCGCGCTGCGGGCCGCGGCCCTGACGCAGGATTCAACACACGTGGTGGATGGCACGGCGTCGCCGTCTCAAAATACCAGTGGGCAGAGTTCCCAGACACCGCGACCGGCGCCCAAGCCGGCAAATGCGCCTCCTGCGCTGACCATTCCGCGTCTGTCGCGAGCCCCAGCTCTCGAGGATTTCCTCAACATGGAGCCTGAGGGAGAGGTAGCACCGCAGATGACGAAGGTGACGGGTTTTCTGCAACGCAACCCCCACGATGGAGAAAAGGTTTCCGAGGAGACTGAGGTTTACCTCGGCTATGACCAAAAGAACCTATATGCCGTGTTCGTCTGTTTCGATGATCCCAAGAAAGTACGGGCGCGGATGTCGCGCCGCGAAGATATTTACGACGACGACGAGGTCGAGATCATGCTCGATACGTATCACGACCGGCGCCGGGCTTACGCTTTCCAGACCACCCCGCTGGGTGTGCAATGGGACGCGATCTGGACCGAAGCCACCCGGGGGGAGCTCAATGGAAATTTCGATACGTCATTCGACACGGTGTGGGATTCGCGGGGCAAAGTTACCAGCCGTGGTTATGTCGTCTCAATGGCAATTCCATTCAAGAGCCTGCGCTTTCCGGCGACTAAACAGCAGGAGTGGGGAATCATTCTGTACCGCGGAATCGTTCGCAAGAACGAGGATGTATTTTGGCCCCAGGTCTCGTACAAAGTGGCCGGCAGGCTTGGGCAGGCGGCGACCCTCTATGGACTGGAAGGAATCTCGCCCGGGCGCAGCATCGAACTGATCCCCTACGGAGTGATGCGCGGCTTCCGGGCTCTCGATACGCGCGATCCGGCCAATCCTTATTTTCAACAGGCGACGGTTCAGGGACAGCCGGGTTTGGATGCCAAGTTCGTGATCAAGGATCACTTCGTGGTGGATATGACAGCGAATCCGGACTTCAGTCAAGTGGAGTCAGAGGATCCGCAGATCACGGTGAATTCGCGATTCGAAGTTTACTTCCCGGAAAAGCGCCCTTTCTTTCTGGAAAATGAAGACTACTTCCGTACTCCTCTGGATCTGTTTTTCACCCGCAATATTCAAGATCCTTCGGCGGGAATCCGTCTGACCGGAAAAGAGGGACCGTATTCGGTGGGCTTGATGGCCACAGATGACCGCGGGCCCGGCCAGGCGGTCGCGAACTACTTCCCGCTCTCCGGAACGCGGTCCTATTTCACCATCGCACGGGTTAGCCGGGATGTGTTCAAGCAGTCGAGCGTGGGAGCGCTATATACGGATTGGGAGTGTCCTACAACGGGCGAGTTTAATCGCGTAGGCGGTGTGGACACACGCCTGAAGTTCAATGCCAACTGGAGTCTGGACGGCCAGGCGGTGGTGAGTTCAAGCAACCTTGCCGGCAACTTCTTTTCCTCTTCCTATTCGAGCAATAACTGCGAGACCAACCTGTTCCCCTTCGACTCTGGAAATGCCGGAAAGGGCAACTACTATGCCGGGCCTGCGAACCGGCTGGACCTGAAGCGGGACGGACTGCATTTCACCTACGAGGGAATCTACGACGACATTAGTCCCGGATTCGTTACCGTGCCCGGATTCGTAAATCGCGTGGACATTCGCGAGCTCGTCCAGTCGATCGATTACCGCTTCCGTCCCAAGAAGGGCTGGGTTGTTGACTGGGGACCATCGCTGAATCAGCGCTACGTCTTCGATCACGAAGGCAACCGGTTAGACACGGATTATCAGCCGTATCTCGTGGTTCAGGGACGCGGTCGAACGGTGATCTACGTCTTTCCGTACGAGGAATTAAGAGAACGGCTGAGACCGCAGGATTTTTCCTACCTGGGCTTATCCGTGAGCCGGAACCAGGACTACCATGAACATCGCAGCGGCGCTTCGTTCCAAACCGGCTACTTTAAGAAGGCCACGGTAGGGGCAAACTACTATTGGGGAGACGGAGTGAATTTCGTGCCTGCCGGGAGTGCGCTGCCCCAGTCTCTGCTGGCGCGGTTGGATACGGCCTCTGCAACCCTGACTCTTCGCCCTCTCAAGCCGCTGAAAATTGAAAATACTTATTTGTTCGAGCGCTTGCGGGCGACGGATAACGAGTATCGTTTCGCGCTCGCCCAGTCGCCTGGTGTTCCCATCGGAAGAGGCATCTTCAATAATCACATTGTGCGCAGCAAATGGAACTGGCAGTTTACTCCGCAGCTTTCCCTACGCCTGATTCTGCAGTACGACTCAGTGCTCGCGAACACTGCGGGTAGCACTGTGTTTCCCTATACGTACCTGCCTACGTCGAAGCAGTTCAATGCCGATTTCCTGATTACTTATCTCGTGCATCCGGGTACGGCGATCTATGTTGGGTACAACAGCGATCTTCAGAACCTAAACGTCGAGCCGGGAGTGGGAGTGTTTAACACGGCCAGGGGCTACATCAACGATAGCCGGCAATTCTTCGTGAAGGTGTCGTATCAGTTCCGCTTCTGAAGATTCGTCCGCTTCGGACCCTCATCGCAATAATTAGGGAGCGACAGACCCCGCGCCGCCGTTGCTGAATCCTGCACCAATCCAGTAGAATCTAATGATTCTGAGTAAGATTGGAACCCATATGAAGGCAGCTATTCATCCAGCATACAATGAAGTTCGCGTGCATTGCGCCTGCGGCAACGCATTTGTTACGCGTTCTACCCATAAAGGCGACATCAGCGTAGAAATCTGCTCGGCGTGCCATCCTTTCTTTACCGGCAAGCAGAAGCTGATGGATACCGCCGGCCGCGTGGAACGCTTCCGCCGTAAGTACGCCAAAAAGGATGCTCCCACGCCGCCGGCTGCGCCTCCGGTGGCGTCTTCTGGAGCAAAGAACAAGAGCTAGCCTCTTTGCCGCTGATTTTCCACGGATCTCCACGAGCAAGTCTTTTAGAATCGGCCCTCGCTTTGGCGGGGGCTTTTCTTTGCTTTCGCTCATGGTTTTGACCAGTAGAATAGGCCTGTGAAGAAGTTCTGGGACAACCCGAACGGCTCTTGTAGCGCGGGCGTCCTCGCCCGTGACGCGCCATCCTTGAAGCCAGTTCCTTCGAGCCTTGCAATCGGCGGCATCAATATCGCCCCGGCTACAGTCCTCGCTCCCATGGCCGGAGTAACCGACACGGTCTTTCGCCGCTTCATTCGCAACCTGGGCGGCTGCGGCCTCATCATGACCGAATTCACCTCGGCCGACGGCATCCTTCGCATGAAGGACCAGAAGGCCAAGCGCTATCTTCATTTCTATGAAGACGAGCATCCGATTTCCGCCCAACTTTTCGGCAGTGATGCGCGGGTAATGGCCGAAGCCGCCCACATGGTCGAAGGCTTGGGCTTCGACCTGGTGGATTTGAATCTGGGCTGTCCGGCAAAGAAAGTGGTCAAGTGCAACGGCGGCTCTGGCCTGCTGCGTGATCTGCCCGCGATTGGGAAGATTTTCGAAGCGGTGCGGGCGGCAGTAAAAATTCCGTTCACGGTGAAGTTCCGCGCGGGATGGAATGACGAAGAGATCGTGTGCGTGGAACTGGCCCGCATGGCGGAGAGTTGCGGCTTATGCGCCGTGGCGTTGCACGCGCGCACGCGCGAGCAGGGTTATAGCGGGAACGCGCGCTGGGAGTGGATCGCCGCCGTAAAAGATGCGGTGAAGATTCCGGTGATCGGCAACGGCGACATCCGCACGCCCGAAGACGCTTGCGCCATGGTGACCCAAACCGCCTGCGACGCAGTCATGATCGGCCGCACCGCTCCATCGAATCCTTGGATCTTCCGCCAGATTCAGCAATATTGCGCCGCGATGGGTCGGGAAGGGCACGACTTCGGTCGCGCCGAAAATGCCGCAACAGTTGACGCGGCTTTAGCCGCTGAGAGTCAGTCCTACGACGAACCCTCCGAAGCCGACCGCTACCAGATGATCCGCACCTACTTCCAGATGCTGATCGAAGAAGAACTTCCGGACGCCGTCGGCAAGATGAAGCAGTTCGCCTCGTGGTTCACTCACGGCGTTCCCGGCGGAGCCGCACTGCGCAAGGCGATCTACGAGTCGAAAAGCGCAGTCGAAATTCTCGGATGTGTGGAGGAGTTCTTCGAGACCCGGTTGCAGCTGCATGCCGCAAGCTTGCTCGCCCGCGAGGGTGTCTAGCAAAACAAAATGACGCGAGCCTTAACCGGATCGCGTCATTTACAAACGCCATGTTTGGTACTACGCTTTCGCGATAAACAGTCTCAAGGCAGCACGTTCACAGCGATGCGAACACCCGGATGCCGCAGGTTGAACAGGTAGTAAGTTCCGTCTACAAAATCAATATAGACATCATCCGAGTATCCCCAACCGTGGGGCCACGGCTCAACTAATACGAAGTTATAGCCACCGTAAGCGAACCGGCGCTGGCCTTCCACGACTGTGATGTGACGGACTGCGAAATGATGCTCCCGCCCGAAGCGCGCCCGAAAATGCTCGTCCGCAATGCGCCTCTGAGCATGTTCTTCGTGCTGATCGTGCCGCTCTTCTTGTCGAACTTCCTTATTGTGTTCCTCTTCCTTCTCCCTGTGCTCGTCCTGAGCCAGCGCGGCAAATGTTGCCGAGAAAAGGAATGAGAGACAAATCGCGCCGACTGCCGCCAATCGCTTCATAGTGAGCCTCGCTTTAAGAATTGAACTTTACAACCCATCAGAAGGTCCAAATTACCAGTCTATCTTTAGATGCGAGCCTTCAAGAGGATGTTGCTGAAAAACTCAGCGAGGCGTGGCCACCATCTTGCCGGAGTGGTCCTCTCCTAAAACGGCCCACGGCGTTTCAGGGTCGTGCGTGAATACGGTAAGCCATTTCTCAGGAATCGCCTTCATGTAGTACTGCTTCTTGCTCTCAATGGTCTGCAGCGGATAGAGATCGAAGCTCATGCTCCAGGTGAGGTCGATGTGCGCCGTGGTCGGGATCAGGTCCGAGATGTAGCACGCGGTTTGACCTCCGCTTTCGACGATCACGGCCTGCATGTGCGCGGTGTGGCCGGGGAAGGTTTTCACTGCGATGCCGGGGACGATTTCCTCGCCGCCTTTGAGCAGCGTCATCTGCCCGCTTTGCACCAGCGGATCGTAGTTGTCGGGAATGTAGCTGATGGCGTCTCGCTCGCTCGGCCGGCGCGCATATTGCCACTCGCCTTCCGGAGCATAGTATCTCGCGCGCAAAAAAGTTGGGACGATCCTGCCGTCTTTGTTGCGCACCGTATTCCAGCCGCAGTGGTCGAAGTGGAGATGTGTATTGATAACGATGTCGATTTC
>JBAVAV010000006.1:0-6740 GCA_049585895.1 Candidatus Sulfotelmatobacter sp.
GCACATAACACCGTGACCGTGGACGGGGTCGAGCAGAACAGCATCGACGAAGGCCCCGGATTCCTGTTTTGCCTGGGCAACGAAGCCATGGTCTCGCCGATCTCTTTGCGAGAGAACGCAGATGGACTCGTCATGCAGGCCGAGCACTCGGGCTATTCCAGAATCGGCGTCCGGCATCGTCGGACTGTGCGATTGGTCGAGAGTTGCCTAACTGTCGAAGACGACCTGCAGGGGACCGGAGTGCATTCTTTCGAGCTCAACTACCATCTGCCGAGGCCATGGGCGATCGAGAGGCCGGGATCACAGGGCGGCGGGCGCGTCGATTGCGAAATCTGTGGCCCGTGCCGAATTTCCTTTGCAGTGTTGGGGCCGGCGGAGCTGCATTTCGTGGCAGTGCCCGTCCGTATCTCAAGAATCTATGGCGGAGCGGCCGAGCCAGGCACTCGGATTTCCATCCAAGGGACGGCAACCCTTCCCTGCTCACTGCAAACAACCTTCTCTCTGTGACACAATAAATCCGGCTAGGAGTTGATGTGTGCCCACCACCGGCAGTAGGGGCCTGTTTGGCGCATTATAGGGAAAGGAAATTATGCTGGCGATTTTGGAAGATACCCGCACCGGTCAGATCTCGGTTCTGGAGGTGCCGCCACCGGAACTTCGGAGCCGGGGGATCCTAGTGCAGACAAGCTACTCAGCCATCAGTTCCGGGACGGAACGGGCTACGATCGCGACGGGAGAGAAGTCACTGGTTGCAAAAGCTATGGCGCGGCCGGATCTGGTTCGCCAGGTGGTTGATTTTGCCCGCCAAAACGGCTTAAAGGCAGCTTACCAGAAGGTGCAATCCCGGCTGGAGAAGTTCACAGCCTTGGGGTATAGCTGCTCGGGCATTGTGCTGGCAGCGGGGGGAGAAGTGCAGGAGTTTAGACCGGGAGATCGAGTGGCCTGCGCCGGAGCGGGATACGCAACGCACGCGGAGATTAATTTTATCCCGCGGAATCTGGCGGTCAAAGTTCCCGACAACGTCTCCCTCAAAGCGGCCTCACTGACTACCATCGGTGCCATCGCCATACAGGGAGTGCGTCAGGCGCAGGTGGCTTTCGGAGAGACCGTGGTCGTGGTTGGCACCGGCCTTATCGGCATGCTCACCGTAGGGATCGCCAAAGGTGCCGGCTGTCGAGTAATTGCCATGGATATCGACGAAGGCCGGGCCGAGTTGGCTCTTGCAATGGGGGCGCATTATGCCTTGTCGTCTTCCGATCCGCGGGTGGCCGACTTGGTGAGGCAATTTAGCGGCTACGGGGCTGACGCGGCAATCGTAACGGCGACCAGTGATTCCTCGGCGCCGGTGGAGACTGCGGCCAGCGTCCTTCGCGACCGCGGTCGCATCTCTGTAGTCGGCAATGTTGGCTTGGGCGTTCCTAGGGCCGTGATGTATGCGAAGGAGCTGTCGCTCACTCTTTCGCGGTCCTACGGGCCCGGACGCTACGACCCGCATTATGAAGAAGAAGGTGTCGATTATCCCATCGGGTATGTTCGCTGGACGGAACAACGCAACATGGAAGCATTTCTGGGAATGCTCGCCTCAGGAGCGTTCAGCGTGGAGCCCCTCACGCAGAATCTGTGTCCTGCGTCGGACGGCCAGCGAGCCTATGCGGATATTCTTACGTCCCGCTCATTCACCTCCATCCTCGAATATCCGGTGCGGTCGGCGGAACAGGAGTCTCGTGATCGGGCTTCGGTTCGCAGAGAGCAGCCCAAGCTCGTGGGAAAGCTGGGCGTTGGATGTATCGGAGCCGGCAGCTTTGCCCGCGATGTTATCTTCCCGCTCTTGAGGTCTTCGTCGATCGTAGAACTGAGGAGTGTAGCAACGAACTCCGGAAGCTCCGCGGAATCCGCGCGCCGCAACTTCGGTTTTCAGGAGTGCAAGACTTCCTCTGAACTCTTGCAAGACCAGCAAGGGGATGCGGTCTTTGTTCTGTCACAGCACGACAGCCACGCCCGGTATGTAGTCGAAGCCTTGCGGAGCGGGAAACATGTTTTTGTAGAGAAGCCGCTGGCGGTCAGCCGCGAAGAATTGCGCATGATCGTGGAGATGTACAACTCATTGCCGGGTACCGGCCGTCCTCTGGTCATGGTCGGATTCAATCGTAGATTCGCTCCCTTCACCGATAATATCCGGGATTTTTTTGCCAGGCGTCGCGAGCCCATGTTGCTTCATATTCGCGTCAACGCGGGCTACATTCCCCGCGAACACTGGTCCCAAACAAAAGGCACAGGCGGACGAATCGTCGGCGAGCTCTGCCATTTCATCGATTGGGCGCGCGCCGTGGTTCAGGCTCCGATCACGAAGGTCGCCGCTGCCGCTCTGCCTGATGGTCCTCGCTACAACCGGGATAACGTTGCGGCGATCGTCCATTTCGCGGATGGCTCGCTGGCCAATGTAATTTATGCTGCGAACGGGGACCCATCCGTTCCCAAGGAATTTTTCGAGGTTCTTTGTGAAAACTCGATGGCGCGCCTCACTGATTTTATCGAGCTGGAATTGATCAGGAATCGCAAGAAGGTAGCGTTGAAGTCGCAGCGAAACAAAGGGCATGAGAAGGAGATCGCACTGACCATCGATGCCATGATCAAAAACACTGTGGCTCCGATTCCGTTCGAAGAGTTAGTTGAAGTGACAGAGACGACCTTCGCCGTTCACGATTCAATCGCGACTGGACTGCCGATTGACATCGTTGGGGGCTCAGTCCTCTCGAACCGGTCCGCACCTCTGGAGGCGACCGTTCCCCTCTCAGAATGAGGGTTTTCAGGAATGGGGTATGATTTCAGCGGCTGCCCTGCGCAGCCTGCTCGTGCGGAAGGACGGCCCAGTCAATTTTCCCCTGAGGATTAGGATTCAGGATCATGCAACATAAGCTCGTGCGACTGCGATGTTCCGGCATACTCCCTGGGGAACAGAGCGGTGCGCAGAGTTTTTGCGAGCACAATGCAATCCAGCCAAGGGGTCCAGTTTCGCACGTACGAGACCTCCAGTTCCACCCGTTCCTTGATGGTCTCGTGATTTCTTCCACTCACTTGCCAGAAACCAGTGACACCGGGTCGTGCGGAGAGGATTATGGGCAAACTGGAGCCAATGCGATTGCGTTCCTCGGGCATGTAGGGGCGCGGTCCGACCAGACTCATATCGCCGCGCAACACGTTGATCAGTTGCGGCATTTCGTCCAGGCTCCAGCGCCGCAAAAATCTTCCCAGGCGCGTGAGCCTCGGGTCGTAACTCCTCAGTTTTGCGTATTCTTCCCACTCTTCCCGAGCATCTGGACTGCTTTGCAGGTGATCCTGCAGGCGTTGATCGCCGTCCATCACCATAGTGCGGAACTTGAGACAACAAAACCGCTTGCCCTGGTACCCCAGTCTTTCCTGTATGAAGAAAATAGGGCCCGGAGAGTCAAGGTAGATCAGGAGGGCAAGCACACCGCATAACGGAGCCAGGGCGACGGTCAACACGCCTCCCGATAGAAGATCAAAACCTCTCTTGAGCCAGACGTTCCACGGTTTTGCCAGGTTATTCGAAAGCCTGAGCATCATCAACCGTTCCTGCAGGAATCCGTCGATTTGCAGGTTCATCATCGGCAAAGCCCAGACTTGGGGAACCACGTAGATACTCTCGCAGTAAGGTTGGAGGCTGTGGACGAGTTCCACCAACCTGTGTTCGGGCAGACCGGGCATGGCGATCAGAAAATCTGCCGCTCGCGTCTGACGCAGTTGATTTACGGCCTCACTCAGCGGGCCCAGAACATGAATCGGCTTTCCGTGACAACTTCCCATTCTCCTGCCAATCTTGGCTGGGTCATCGTCGAGGAAGCCGACTATCTCGTACCCCAGAATCGGATCATTCTTCAAGCCGCGAAATGCGACCCGCCCCGTTTCCGCCGCACCTAAGATCAAAATGCGTTTCCGCCAAAGGCCGGCGACCCCGAGAATTCTCTTGGTCCCGTAACGGATCACTGGAAGCACAAACAGAAGAGTAATCCCCGTCAGCAAAACCGTAGGGCGAGACACCACCAATCCTAGCTGCTCCAAAGCAACGGTCGCCAAAACTGTGGTCAGACCGAGGGCCGTAGCCTTGGTGAGATGTCCAACCTCATTCCAAAGGGTGCGGCGCTGGGTGTATAGGCCCTCTACGCATAGGAAGAACAGGACCAGCAGCCACAACCACCCAAAGACCACGTAGTGCCGAAAAGAGAACGTATAGGGCGGGGCGCCCTTGTCGATAAGAGGAAGTAGATGCACCCGCAAAGTGATGGCCAAACGCAGGGAAAGAGCAATTGCCAGAACGTCCCCAAACAAAAGGCCTGCCACACACAAAAGGTGGCGGGCATGAGAGCGCGAGCCGGAGGGGATCTCGACGGATTTTAGATCGGGAGAGTGGTCCTCCCGTTGCAGCGTAGCAGTCCCCATCTTTCCTCCAGCAGAACAGATCACCGCTTAATCGAAGTGCTTGGCCCAGAGGTCCCGGAGTACTAAATAGGGGAACACCAATCCATCCCAAAAGTAGCGCTTCCACATTCGCCCGGGCTCCTGCAGAACGCGCCAGAACCATTCCATGCCGCTTTGCCTCATCCATGGAGGGGCGCGCCGGGTTACGCCGGCAACGACGTCGAAGGACCCGCCCACACCCATGACAAAGGGAACATCGAGCGCAGATACCCGGTCGCGGATGAAAAACTCTTTTCGAGGGGAACCCATGGCCACGAAGAGGATATCAGGCTTGGATTTCTTTATGGCTTCCCCGATCGCATATTCCTGCTCAGGCTTCCAATACCCGTCCGCAATTCCCACGATATTCAAGGCTGGGTACCGCATTCGATATTTTTCCACCATTGCTCGGAGAACCTCCGGACGTGCCCCCAGGAAATAGACTCGGTAACCGCGGCGCGCGGCGAGCTCGACCAGGTGCTGCATCAGTTCAATGCCAGGCACTCGTTCCTTCAGACGGTACCCTAATAGCCGGGAAGCCCACACGATTGGTTGTCCGTCAGCCAGTACGAGGTTGCTGTGCAAAGCAACCTCGCGCAGTTCCGGATGTGCGCGCAGGCTCACCACCTTGTGAACATTGACAGCAAAATAGCTGTGGCCCGTCCCCTTCGAAATCAGCGCCTCGATATGCGCCAGCGCCTCGTCCATCGAAAGGTTGTCTATTTCATATCCCAACAGACTGACTCTTGGCGGACGACTGGAGTCCGACACCTCGGGAGGGTAACTCGTAATATCACTGGCCATTTCGATGCGGGTGGAACGGGACAACTCAGTTTACAGAAGATTGGGCAATCAAGGTTACAATTCGCACGTCCCAGTGGTTCCTTATTCATGTCATCAATCAGATTCTTTGCGTGAGGTGTGGGGCGCAGTTGCTTGCGCAGCGTTCAAAGTTGGTGCAAGTTCGGCGGCAATCTCCTTCCCGATCATAGCCTGCCCTTCCTCATAAAGATGCACAGAGTCGAAGAAGTACTTGTCCCGGGGCTGTAGCGCGACCGCGCTCCATTTCTCCAGATCAATCACCTGTACTCCATCCTGCTGCCCCAGATCCCTAAGCGCCACATTGTAACGTTCTGCCATTCGGGCGACGACGAATGGATTGCTAGTGTACCTGGGAAGGTGCCCAATTTGTAGTGCCCGCGCGCTCGGCTCTTCCTGGGTCGCGAACAAGCCGGGGAGGGTGATCAGCACAACCTTGCTTCCCGCCCCCTTCATTTCGCGAACAATCTGTTGCACGTCTTTCAGGAAGGGCGGGACGTATCCTTCAAGCTGCACGAGTTTGGGATCATTTCTGTTGGGATGTTTTGGACGTTGATAAGACTCTAGCGCTGCCCGGTAAGGGAACAGTCGTTCGTAAGACCGCTCCAGCAGCATCCAGGTGTAATAGTGGAAGCCACCGGGTAGTGCGTCGTCCGAAAACAAAGCATTCCAGCCGATATAGATCGTCGTAATCTCGGGCCGCAGGGCTTTGAACTCGTTGATTCTCGCTAGAACCTGCGTGGGAGAATATCCCTCCACACCCGCGTTAATGACCTCTACATCGCGGCCCGAAGACTTAAGTTCGCGTTCCAGAGCACGCGGGTACGAATACTGATCGAACCAGCTCCCGAATGTGCAGGAGTCCCCAATGGTAAGAATACGAACGCGAGAATGACTTTTGTCGATCTCCGGCCCCTTGAAACCATCGCGATCCACTTGAAACAACACATCCTCTGGGTGGACGCCGAGCTGCGCACCGCGCTGCGCCAGATAGTCGACTGCCAGGGTATGCGAAGTACGCTGCTTCTCGGCGACTAATCCATTCAGTGTCTGGCTGTATCCCGGCCGCAAGATCCAAAGGTGATGATTGGCCGGGTCAACCATCTGATATTCGTTTAGGTTGGAATGAAAAGCGCTTTTGAAGTGAAAGACGAGCCTGGCGGCCCCTTCCAACATGGCCAGCAGGAAGAGTAACAACAGGAACCCAGCCAGCACCCGAACACGCATTGAAGGAGACCATGAATTCTTTACCACTGCCGATCATGCTCCAGACTTTTGTCTACACTTCTGACGGAAATGAAAACTATTCCGGGCTGAAAATTGAGCCGGAGAGTATCAAACTGAGTCTTTCTGCGTCCATAGCGAAAATAGTAGGTTTCAGTGTCCACGTCTCAAGGTAACCCAGCGCCAGTCTTGAAGCTGCTGTCCTGGGACCACCATTGTCC
>JBAVAV010000007.1:0-1515 GCA_049585895.1 Candidatus Sulfotelmatobacter sp.
TCATCGACCGGGCGGCTTGGATCCTTCGTCTTTATGCCCGCCCGGCGGCGATGTTTTCTCCTCCTCGATCGGCATCGCCGGTGGAGTGAGCGATTTGATATATCTGACTAGTTGCCAGCGCTGCGGCTCCGGCAGCTTTGACCAGACCGGCATGCCGCGGCGAACCACACCGTTCGTCAGCAGCCAGAAGAGCGTGCCCGGTGTCGCCCGTTGCACTTCATCGGCGCGCAGACTGGGACCTTTGCGGCCTCCTTCAGCCATTTCGCCGTGGCACTCGGCGCAATGCAGTTCGAAGAGCTTTCCCCCCGCGAGAGCGGCGTCAGGATCGTTTTGCAGCGGGTTGTTCCGCCGGACCGCCTTGCGGGGAGCTTTCCCTAACTCCGCATAAACCGTGCTCTCCTTTTTCCCGCGAGCGGAGTTTTCTGTCTGCGCAGAAGCTAGAACGGTGATAAGAACTACAACCAATACGGTTACGGATTTCGCAGAGATGTGAGCACGCCTGCGGCGCGCATTTTCCGCATTGTTCCTGGAAGTCATCGCAGAGACTGCGCGTGGGGGCGTCTTCATTCGCGGCCTCGTAGCAGGCGGCCGATGGTTGCGCCAAATCCGGAGAACTCGCGCGAGACGCCCCAGCGCAACAGGAAGCGATGGCTGTTATGGTTCAGGCCGAAACCCGGAGACAGGCGCAGCGTCCAACCGGAAGGAAGATTCCACGCCACCACCGGCGCCATATAGTGCGAAGTGTCGTTCAGACCGAAACTGTAGCGGTCCCCCAGGCTGCCGTATATTTCCACCCCGGCAATGAAATTCTCCGGACAGAAACTACAGCGTTGCGCGGAGGCCTTCAACGCCAGTGGACGGCTTACTCCCATGGCATAGCCGAACTCCCAGGGATTCCCGCCGGTAAGGTTCTTGGTGGCGATGGTATTTTCCGCGATGTTCCAGCCTGCGAAAGTCTCGGAGAGCAGCAGCTTAAATTCCAGTTCGTGATTGTGTTCCTGGCGGGCGAGAGCATTGGTGACGGCATAGTCCGCTTCCACATCGTGACCTTCCACTTCCTTCATGATCTTGTCAGCGCCGCTGGTTTGCTCGTATTCGATATAGAAGACGGGATTGATGAAGTGCTCCCGCTGGAGCAGTCGGAAACGGTTCTCCCAGCGCACGCCGGTGAAGATGGTGCTGTCGCCAAATGTAGTTTGCCCGTCGAAATAAAGTTCGGTCGTCCACCAGGCCGTGGCGCCGTACTCGAACTCGGTCCAAAAGGAATGAAAGTCGCTGCCACCGGCGCGCTGCGTGCCGAAAGTTGAAAAGTACTCGAGCTCGAGGCTGCCGGGCTCCTCCAGATAGTGATCGTAGGTGACGATGTAGGGACTCTCCTGTGCGGCTGCCGGTAAGTCGAATGCAGCCAGGAAAAGCAGAGCCGCGCCGAAGAGAATCGCGGCGCGAGTCACCGTTGTCCCGAAACGGGCGAATCGCGGCGAAATGGTTCGGCCCGGCCAGGCTGCGAATGAAATG
>JBAVAV010000008.1:0-6879 GCA_049585895.1 Candidatus Sulfotelmatobacter sp.
TTGGTCACGTGGGTGTGCCTGCTCCCTGTTGCTAGAATGCGCCTGAATGCGTGTACATGTCACCACCGTCTTTCTGTGGATGATTTTCCTGTGGACGGCGCTCGCCGCGAGCGGAGCCCAGGCTGACACGATCCACCTGAAAAACGGCCGCAGCATTCTTGCCGACCATGTCCGAAAAACCGGCAACCACTACGAATATCACATCGGCGACGATTCCTACGCCATTCCGGAATCGCTGGTGGATCACGTGGATGCAGGAGGCATGCCCCCTGCCGCTGCTGCCGAAGGAGCCAAGAACGCCGTAGATCTTCACGTCTTCACGCCTGCCGGCAGCGCGCAGGGTGAAGGCGATCTTCTCGCGAAGATCGTTCACGATGGCAAGGTCGATGCCGATGTAATTTCCGGCCTGGAAGTTAAGGCCAATGCCGAGTTGAGCGCAACCGCAAATTTCATCGCGGGGAAGTTCGAGTTCGAGCACGGCAATATCGCCACCGCCCGGCGATATTTCGATGGCGCGCTCCGCTTCCAGCCGCAAAACTCAACCATCCTTATTTACTACGCCGCGCTGCTTCTTCGCACCGCCAATGGCGCGCAGGCGCTGCCTTATGCGGAACGTGCGGCACGCGCGGCGCCAGACTCGCCGGACGCCTATACCATGCTGGGGTATGCCCAGTTTGCTAACGACCGAACCAGGGAGGCCATCGCCTCATGGAAGCATTCACTCGACCTTCGTCCCGACGCCGCCGTGCAGCAATTCCTGGCAAAAGCGCAAAGGGAAGAGAACGTCGAGACCGATTTTGTGCAACGTGAGAGCAGCCATTTCATTTTGCATTACGAGGGAAAACAGACTTCGGAAGTGCTGCGCGGCCAGATTTTGGCCGCGCTCGAATCCGACTACGACGACCTGGCTCGCGAGCTTGGGAATCTGCCCCACGACAACATTCTGGTGACCCTGTATACGGAGCAGGCATTTTTTGACGTTACTCATGCTCCCTCCTGGTCTGGGGCAATCAATGATGGCAAGCTCCGCATCCCCATCAATGGTCTGAACTCGGTGACTCCCGAACTGGCCCGCGTTCTGAAACACGAGCTGGCGCATTCCTTTATCAATCAGCTTTCTGCTGGCCGCTGTCCGCCCTGGCTGCATGAAGGAATCGCCCAGCTCCTCGAGCCGAAGTCGCTCGGTCGTGATGGACACGTGTTGGCCCAGTTGTTCAAAGCACAACACAATATCCCGCTGAACCTGCTGGAAGGCAGCTTCCTACGTTTCTCCGGCACGGAGGCGTCCGTAGCTTACGCGGAATCGCTCGCGACGGTCTCCTACATCAACGACACTTACAGCATGGGAGACCTCCAGCGTATTCTGCAGCTTCTCAGTCAGGGGAGTTCGACGGAGGCTGCCTTGCGCGCGACGCTGCATTCCGACTATAGACAACTGGAATCTGAGGTCGCCAAGTACCTCAGTGAGAAGTATGGCGAGTAAGCCGCCACTCTGGGCCATCGCCCGTGTTCCCTTATTGGTCCGTATGATTGGCGATTTAATCGGCACGTCGTTGCCCCGGTAAACGGGTTGTGCTACGTTGCCAAGAGCCAGGACGAAATGGCTTGCCTGCCCATGTTTCCTTCTTTCAAATCGTCCGAGCCCACTGTACCCCTGGTGAGCGAGCCTGTCGCCGGCGAATTTCCGAAGATCGAGGGCGCGCAGATCGCGGCTGCTACCTACGGGAAGCGGGTAGCAGGCGATTTTTACGATTTTGTGCGCGTCAGCCCTGAACGGATCCTGTTTGGCCTGCTCGATGTTGCAGGCCGCCGCGAAGATAATCAGCCGGTCCTCGCAGCGGCGCAAAAGATTTTTCGCACGCTGGGAGCGGAGTTGTTTTCCAGAGCTGACATGAATGAATCCGAAGCCATGACCGAACTTTGCCTTTGTCTCAACCGCGGCATCATGGACGCCGCAGCCGGCGTTCGCTCCTGCCCGGCATTTATCGGCTGCTACCAGGAAAAGTTCGGCACGCTCTGCTACAGCAACGCCGGCCATACACCGGGACTCCTTTTAGACAGCACCGGAATCGTCGAACTCGGGTCCACCGGTTTGCCCCTTGGTTTGTTCTCGCACGCCACCAGCGAGGCCCCCATCGCCGGTATGGCGCGGGGCGCAGTGCTTCTGCTGGTTTCGCAGGGAGTCGTGGAAGGAGAGTACGACGAGAGCGCCGGCGAGGACGCAGAGTTTGGTTTGAACCGCGTGAAGGATCAACTGAAAAAAAACCAGCGCCAGGCGGAGCGCTCGCTCGGGCCTCAGGAACTCTGCGCTTCCATTCTAAATGCCGCGGTAGAATGCGCCTGCGGGCCGCTGGTCCACCAGGATATGACCGCGCTGGCTTTGGTGCGGCCAGCCTAACCCGCTGAATCACCCTCCCTGAAAGCCACCGGCCCTGCCTGGTAGTAAAATAACTGAGAGGCCCGGGCTAAGCTTCGCCCGCAAGCCCGGGGCCTGCAGGTCAACTGAATGCCTATGAAAAAACTGTCCCTGGTAATGGTTTGCGTAACTTGCCTGCCCGCTTTCGCGGCAGGCCAGGTGGTCGAGGAAATTATCGCGCGCGTTAACAGCCAAATCGTTACGCGCTCCGAGTTCACGCGCAGCAAGGATCAGCTAAAGGACGACGTAAAGCAGCAGGACTCGGCCAACGCGGACAAGCTCTATGCCGAACGCGAGAAGGACGTACTTCGCGATCTTATCGACCAGCAGCTTCTGCTGGAAAAAGGAAAAGACCTCGGGATCACCGGCGACACCGATCTGGTCAAGCGCCTCGATCAGATGCGCAAGGAGATGAAGCTCGACACGATGGAAGACCTGGAAAAGGCCGCCGTCGGCCAGGGCATTTCCTACGAAGACTTCAAGCAGAACATGCGAAACCAGATCATCACACAAAAAGTAATTGGCGAAGAGGTCGGTTCCCACCTCAGCATCACCAAAGAGGAGCAGCAGAAGTTCTACGACGAGCACAAGAACGAAATGGAGCGGCCGGAAGAGGTTCGGCTGAGCGAAATCCTGATTGCTCCGCAAAAACCTGCCGCGGCCGAGCCCGCCCAGGCTAAGCCGATTGCAGATAAGCCTGCAGAACCCCCCGCCGATCCTTCCGTCGCCAGTGGTGGCGGCCAAACCGCGGCCGACGCGGCCGCGAAACAAGCCGCGGAAGCGGCAGCTCTTACCGCGGCCGAAGCCAAGGCAAACGACCTCCTCAAACAGATTCGCGGCGGCGCCAGCTTCGAAGACATCGCGAAGAAATACTCAGACGGTCCTTCGGCGGCCTCGGGCGGAGATCTGGGCGCCTTCAAGCGCGCAGCCCTTGCCAAAGAACTGGAAGACAAGACTTTCGCGATGAAGACGGGCGAGATCACCGACGTCATTCGCACCAAGCAGGGTTATGTGATCTTGAAAGTCACGGAGCACCAGACCGCAGGGATTCCGCCGATCAAGGATGTCGAGCCTAAGATCCAGGACGCTCTCTACTACCAGAAACTGCAGCCCGCCCTGCGCGCGTACCTGACCAAGCTGCGCGAAGAGGCCTACATCGATATTAAGACCGGTTTCGTCGACACTGGCGCCAGTCCCAATGAAACGAAACCGATCGAGACCGCTGCTGCCAAAGAAAGCGCCACCAGGGACCTTAAGAAGAAGAAAAAAAAGAAGCTGTGGATCCTCTAAGAGCTGTCGAGGACGCGTGTTTGTCCTGCCTCCGAGTATCGCCGTCCGAGCGCCGCTGCGCCGGCCGGGGACACAAGTCGCATCTGCGATCCCAAGCCCGCTCCCAGGTCAGGGTCTGGCGCTGCCCTGACGCTGCGGTGATTTACACTGAGTGCGAATGAAAGAGTTCTACATCTGCGACTGCATACGCCACGAAAACAAAATTGTGACGTCAAACTTTGTCGTGGTTTCCAAGCAGATCAAACCCAAGAAGACCGGCGAACCTTATCTGGCGCTGATGCTTGGCGATCGCAGCGGACAGCTCGAAGCCAAGATGTGGGACAACGTCGAAGATGTGCTCAACGCCTTCGAGCAGGACGACTTCCTCAAGATCAAGGGGCTGGTCAATAAGTATAAGAATCGTTTCCAGCTCACAATCCACAAGCTGCGCAAGCTGGGCGAAACCGAAATCGAATTCTCCGACTACCTTCCCAAGACCACGAAGGATGTCGGCAAACTTTGGCAAGACCTGACGGACCTCGTCGCACAATTTCAGAATCCTTATCTCAAGTCTCTGGTACAGGCCTTCATGTCCGACCCGCAGATTGCGGCCGCGTACCGCAACGCGCCCGCCGCCAAGACTCTGCATCACGCCTATATCGGCGGCCTGCTTGATCATGTGGTCTCGCTGTGTAGTTCCTGCTATCTGATTTGCCAAAACTATCCTCAGGTCAATCGCGACTTACTGCTGACCGGTGTGTTCCTGCACGACATCGGCAAGATTCACGAACTCACCTACAATCGCTCGTTTTCCTACACCACGCGCGGCCAGTTGCTGGGACACATGGTGATTGAGCTGGAAATGCTGCAGGCCAAGATCGCGCTGGTTCCCGGTTTTCCTTCCGAACTGAAGACTCTGGTCGAACACCTCATCATCAGCCACCACGGTCAGTACGAGTTCGGTTCACCCAAGCTGCCCATGTTTCCCGAAGCACTGATGCTGCACTACCTGGACGATCTGGATTCCAAGATGGAAGCCATGCGCGCCCACTTTGAGCGCGAAACCGACCTTGAAAGTCCGTGGACCGGCTACAACGCCTCGCTGGGACGCCCTCTTCTGAACACCGAAAAGTTTCTTGCGCCCAGGAAGTCGGCCTCTTTCCCCGACTCCTCTCCGGCTGCGACTGAGGCGGCGACTGAGCCGGTCACCCCTTCCACATCCAGTTCCCCTTCGACCGAAGAAGCCCCCACTCTCCCGGGCTTTCAATCCTAAGTTGCTACCCGGCAACCGCCAAGAGATGCATCATCTATAGAAGAACCCTCTCGAACCATAAACGTGATGGCCATTGCTACCCCAACCCGGTTCCGGTACATTGGCAGCAAACGGAGGCGCTCATGCGCTCACGCCCGGTCCTGTTCACACTCAGCTTCTTTCTCGCCCTCATGCTGGGCTGTACCAGCAAGCCTTCCTCAAAGAGCGCTACCGACCCTGATAACCCTTCTGTACCCGGTGGGGGAACCGTGGAGCAAACTCAAAAGCAGCCCATTGTGGTGCCTGTCGGCACTACCCTCACTGTTCGGCTGGGATCTGCTCTCGGTTCGAAGCTCAGCCAGTCGGGGCAGAGTTTTTCCGGCACTCTGGCAAGAGATGTGCAGGTCGACAGTGCCGTTGCCATTCCGCAGGGCGCCAATGTCACCGGCACCGTAGTGGACGCCAGGCCGCTCGGCAAGTTTGCGGGCGGGGCGGTTCTGCAGATTCGCATCGATTCCATCAGCGTGAATGGATCGAATGTGCCAGTCCAGGCCTCGTCGCGCAGCTTTTTCTTGAAGGGAAAGGGAAAACGTACGGGGGTTATGGCGGGTGGTGGCGCGGTCCTGGGTGGAATTATCGGCGGCCTCGCCGGCGGTGGAAAGGGGGCTGCGGCTGGCGTCGTGGCCGGTGGCGGCGCGGGTGGCGCCGGTGCGGCTCTCACCGCAAACAAGGACATTTTTCTTCCGGCAGAGTCAGCGGTAAGCTTCCGACTAACGCAGCCGCTGGAGATCACGCAGTAATCCACAGCAATCGTTACTTACAATGTTTTCGATCACGCGCGGCTTGCAACGTTTGATCTTCTTCTTCAAACGGTTCAACACAGGGACCAGACGGGATTGACATTCGCCTCATGTCCGACTTCGGCCGCTTTGACGTTCTGACCTTCGATTGTTACGGCACGCTGATTGCCTGGGAAGACGGCATTCTTGCGTGCTTGCACAGCATCCTCGCTGCGCACGGCAAGGACACTGACGATGTCACGCTCCTGAGATTTTATGGCGATTTCGAAGCCGCAGCCGAGCAGGGCGAATATCGCAGTTACCGGGAAGTTTTGCAGTTAGTGGTCAGGCAGTTCGGGCAGAAGTTTGACTTCACTCCGACTGGCGCAGAAATCCGTTCCCTGCCGGACTCATTGGCCGCCTGGAAGCCTTGGCCTGATTCCGTGCCGGCGTTGCGTGAACTGAAGAAATATTTTCGTTTGGCGATCATTTCCAACGTTGACGACGATCTGTTCGCCGCAACCCGGCCGCAGCTCGAAGTGCCGTTTGCCGATGTCATCACTGCGCAGCAGGCGCGCGCTTACAAGCCTTCGTTGAGAGTATTTGAGTTGGCGCTGCGCCGCATCAGCGTCCCCGCCGGCCGCCTCCTTCATGTGGGCCAGAGTGTCTATCACGATGTGTTGCCGGCCAAGTCGCTCGGCCTGGCGACAGTGTGGGTGAACCGTCCATCGCCGCGAAAAGCAGTGGGTGCGGTTCGCTTTGCTGAAGGACATCCGGACTTGGAGGTCTCCAGCCTGGCGGAACTGGCCGCGGCGGCCCGCAATTCGAAGCCGCGAGACGGGATCTAGAAATTTGCCGGAATCTTTACCACGCGCCTCTGGATCGCCCACATCACCAGTTCGGCCTTGTTGTGGATTCCAAGCTTCCGCATCAGATTGAATTTGTGCGCGTCCACAGTCTTGGCGCTCAGCTCAAGAATGGCTGCTACGGAGCGGACTGTCCTGCCCTCGGCCAGCAGTTTGAGGACTTCGCGCTCCCGGGCAGTAAGGGGACGCTTGCGCGGTAAGAACGCTTCGGCCGACCGCTGCGAATCGGCGCTTGCGAGGAACGGTCCCCGATAACCTTCTGACCGCGTTCGGCACGTGCTTCGAACCATCTTCACG
>JBAVAV010000009.1:0-9072 GCA_049585895.1 Candidatus Sulfotelmatobacter sp.
GGAGCCGATGCAGCCTAGATTCGTCTCAGAGGTTTCTAGCGGCTGCTGGAAACATGGGGAAGTTCGTAACTTGTGGCCATGGGATATCCTTCGACAAGGTGCATGGTGTCGAGGATGGTCCGGATCACGGCCTGGTTGCCAATGGCAGTGTTGAGCATGAGGTGATAGAGCGAGCGCGTGGGCCAGTCGGCATTGAAATAGTGTTTGATGTAGGCGGCGCGCTCGCGGTCGACGGTTGCGACGAGTTCTTCCGCATCCTGTTCGCAGCCGCCATCCTCGCAGATACGGCGGATTTTTTCCGCGCGTGGAGCGTAGAGAAAAACATGGAATGCATCCGGGCGTTCGCGCAGAAAAAAAGGCGCACCGCGTCCAACTACCACGGCATTTCCCTCGTCCGCAATTCTCCCCGTGATTTCCTGCATCATGGCCATCATGCGGTCGGTATCGAAGGCCTGGTGGCCGAGGGCGGAACTGCGCTCATAGCTGCCGCGCCAAAACGACTTGGCCATGCGGTAGAGCGGGCTGTCCATGCGCTCATCGCAGCGCGAGACGGCGGAGGGACTCACGTTGGCGATGCGGGCTATTTCTTCGGTGAGCAGGTGATCCCAGAGTTTCCACCCGAGGTGGTCGGCGAGTCTGGTGGCAATTTCCCCGCCGCCGCAACCGTACTCGCGCTCAATGGTGACGAGCCGAAACATGGGTTCTTAGTGTACTGCGATTCCGACGCCGGGCTTTGATTTTTTCATAAGAAATACGATGGGAACCATGGCCAGGATGGCCCAGCCGAGAAGACGAAAGTCGTCGATGTAGGCCAGCATGGTGGCCTGGCGCTCGACGGCGCCCTGAACCATGGCATAAGCCTGCCGGGTGGCGTGGGCCGCGCTGGAACCGTGAGCCTGCATGGCCCGCGTAGCTCCCCGCAACATGGTTTGCAGCGCTGGATTCGCCGCGCTGAGGTTGCTCGCCAACTCCGTCATGTGCACCTGGGAGCGGCGGTCGAGCATAGTAGTCACAAGAGAGATTCCCACGCTGCCGCCGATGTTGCGGGCCAGGTTCATGAGCCCGGAGGCGGCGTTGTTCTTGTTTCGCGGCAGAAAGGCGTAGGCCGCGGTATTAATGGGCACAAACAGGAACGCCATACCGACGGCTTGCACCACCCGGGCCGTGGCTACGGTGCGGAAATCGATGCCCAGATCAAAGCCGGTCATGTGAAACAGCGAGCCGGAGAGTACTACGAGGCCGAACAGCAGCAGCCAGCGCGGGCTATAACGCGAAAGCAAGAATCCCACCAGGGGTAGCAGGAGCATGATGGTGAAACCGCCGGGCATCAAGGCAAGGCCGGCCTCCTCGGCCGTGTAGCCAAGCAGGGTTTGGGTGAAAAGAGGCAGCAGCAAGGTGCTTCCCAACAGAGCGAAGCCCAGCATGAACATGAGCAGGTTGGACACAGCGAAGTTTCGATCGCGGAAAAGATGGAGATCGATGATGGGATCTTTGTGTCTCCACTCCCAGATGATCACGAAGATCAAAGAGGCGGCGGCGATCAGAGTGAGGGTCACGATGAAGTGCGACTCAAACCAATCGTCGCGCTGGCCTTTGTCGAGCACAATCTGCAGAGCGCCCAGGCCTAAAGCCACGAAGCCGAGGCCGATATAGTCGATGGTGGTTTCGCTCCACTTGCGGCGCCTCATGTCCGGCGGGTCCTGAATCAGTCGAGAGGTGAGCAGCAGGGAAATAATTCCTACCGGAATGTTGATGAAGAAAATCCAGCGCCAGGTGAAGTTGTCAGTAATCCAGCCGCCCAGAGTAGGGCCGATGGCGGGCGCGGTAACGACGGCAATGCCGTAGACCGCGAACGCCATGCCGCGCTTGGCGGGCGGAAAGGTGTCGGCCAGAATGGCCTGCTCGCTGGGTTGCAGCCCGCCCCCACCGGCGCCCTGCAGAATGCGAAAAACAATCAGAGTGGCCAGGTTCGGTGCCAGTCCGCACAAGAAAGAGCTGATCGTGAACAGTGCCACGCAGCCCATGTAGAAATTCTTGCGACCGACGATGGAAGAAAGCCAGCCGCTGAGCGGCAACACGATGGCATTCGAGACCAGGTAGGAAGTCAGGACCCACGTGCTTTCGTCCTGGCCCGCCGAAAGGCTGCCCGCGATGTGGGGCAAGGCCACGTTGGCAATGGAAGTGTCGAGCACTTCCATGAACGTCGCCAGCGTGACCGTCACAGCGATAATCCAAGGATTCACCGCCGGACGCCAGGCGTCGGCGGGATTGAAAGTGGCCGCGGCCGCGCTCATTAGCGGATCCAGACCTTGGGTTCGACGGACATGCCGGGCCTCAACTCGTGATTCTTGTTCTCTCCGGAGTTGAGCACAATCTTTACGGGAATGCGCTGCACTACTTTCACGTAGTTGCCGGTGGCATTCTCCGGAGGCAGCAGGCTGAAGCGCGCGCCGCTGGCGCCGGCGATGCTTTCGACCTTCCCTTCGTACTTCCTGCCAGTCGCGTCGACTTCAATCGTGGCCCGTTGGCCGACCTTCATTTCTCGCAGTTGGGTCTCCTTGAAGTTGGCCGTAATCCACACGTCGTCGAGCGGCACCACCTTCATCAGTTCCTGTCCCGGAACAACGTTCTGGCCGACCTCGACGGTACGGTCGCTGACTACGCCGCTCACCGGCGCCACGATTTTTGTGTATTGCAGGTTAAGCTGGGCTTGATCCAGTGCCGCCTTTTTCTTGAGGGCATTGGCTTCGGCGGAGTCCGCCCGGGCGACCATCATGTCCATTTGCTTGGGAGCCGTATTTGCTGAGCGCCAACCCGCTTCCGCCTGAGCCAGCTTGCCTTGCGCCTGCGTAACCTGTTGCGCGGCGGCGCCGGCGGTCGCGCGGGCGGCTTCCACAGAGGCAGCGCCGGCCCGGGCAGCGGCCACAGCCTGGTCATACTGCTGCTGCGAAACTTCCTGCTTGTCGACCAGTTGCTTATAGCGGCCAACGTCGTCCTGAGCCTTAACATTGTTGGCCTCGGCCTCGGCTACCTGGGCCTTGGCCGCTTCAAGCTGCTGCTTTGCGGCCTGGATTCCGGCACGGGCACTCTCCACATCGGCTTGCGTGGAGGAAATCTGGCTGTTCGTATCCACCGACATGATCGGGACGTTCACGCCCGCGGACCGGGCGGAAGCTTGTGCATCCAGGTAATCCGCCTTCGCTGTATCTACGGCAACCTGATAGTCAGCGGGATCGATTTCCACCAGGATGGTTCCCGCCTGCACGTACTGATTATCCTGAACGTTGAGTTTGACGACGTGGCCGGCGACGCGGGCGCTGATGGAGTTGACGTGGCCATCGACCTGAGCATCATCGGTAGATTCGTAGCTGGTTACGTAGCGATAGAGGAAGAATCCCACTACCAGCAGAACAATGGCAGCGATCGCCACCCCGATGCGGAAGCCGGGACTCGCCGTTCTGGATAGCCGGGTGTGGAAGTCACGTTCGGTGGCAGGCAGCGGCCTGGTAACGGGCTCTGATTTGGGCTCAGCCGCTGGAGCGGGTGGGCTTGGCGCAGTCTGTTCCATACTATCGATCGCCTTTCAAAAAGCGTTTGACTCCCTGTTCCGCGTCGCCGATAGCGCGGGCCAATTCGACTTTTGCCAGGTTGTGCGCATAGAGACTTTGAATGTAGGTTTCATGGGCTGCGGCGACGGCTTCCTGAGCTTGAACGACTTCCAGATTGTCGGCCACACCGGCGCTAAAGCGATCCTGAGATTGTCCCAGGGCTTCTTCGGCCAGTTGCACCGAACTGCGGGCGACCTCGACCTGCTCGGCCGCGGCATTCAGGTCCAGCAAAGACGCCCGGACTTCGTAGTCGATGCGGGAACGCAGATCACCCAACTGTGACCGCGCTTGCTTGAGCTGCGCGTCAGCTTCGAGAACATCGCTGTGAACTTTGCCGCCGGCAAAAATCGGGATGTTGAGGCTGCCATTCACCTGCCATGTGCCGTTCGACTGGGCCGGAGTGACGCCGATGTCGCCGTAATTCGCGTTCAGGTCCAGCGTGGGATAGTGCCCGGCAGAGGCTGCCCGGCGCGAGAACTCGGCGGCGCGTAACTGAGCCTGCGCTGCCTGATAGTCAGCCCGCGTGGCATATGCGCGCTGTAGATAGACCTCCGGCGGAAGTGGGGCTAGCGCCTGGTAGGGGGCTTTTTCCGTCAAGACAAATTCCTGTCCGGGGGGCAGGCCAATCACGCGCGCCAGTATGAGTTTCTGCTTGGCAAACTCGTTGCGCGCGGAAATTAACTGCTGTTGCCGGGTTTGCAGTTCGACCTGCGAGCGCAGGGTGTCGATGGCGGGGGTTAATCCGGCTTTCTGCTGATCGATTGCTTTGTCATAGAGCGCCTGACCGTTCTTGATCTGGGCTTCGGCGGTCTCGACGCGGGCCGCGCCGGCAATGGACTGAAGATAGGAATTGCCCACTGCCAGCACGACAAAATCGCGGGCATCTTTGTAGGTAAACTGCGCGGACTTCAGACTTTCGCCGGCGGCGCGTTCGTTCTCGATATTCTTGAAGCTGAAAAGGGACTGGCTGAGACTGGCGCGCAGATCAAAGTAGTTGAACGGCCCTATTACCCGTGGAATCGGAAAAGGAAAGACGTTGCTCTTCAGGCCGAGAGCGGTCAGGCTCTGGGTCTGGACATCTTCCTGCAGGCGGCCTGAAATATTCGGGAGCAGTTCGCTGAGCTGTTTCCACTTTTCGCCGCGGGCCATTAGCGTCTGATCTCCGGCCAGCAGCAGGCCGAGATTGTTGCGCAGGCCGCGCTCGATGGCATCGCTGAAATCTAGTTGCAGGACTTCCGGCATTGCCTTGCCCTCGGGCTCGCTGCCGGTGAACGGACTCTGCGAACCCGGCAGCGAAATCGAGGGCGACTGCGATGACGTCTGGGCCCAGAGCCACGGCATAGCAAGCGACGGCAAAAGCACAACGATCGAGAGATGACGAAATCCGATTGTCAAGCGGAAGATTCCTAGTCTTGGAAAAGCCCTATTGCAATTCTCACCTGCTAGGACGACTTTCCTGGTCAAGCCTAACTTTTTTGCTTCGATTCTCTTGTGTTGCATTGCGATGCAAAAACCTGCAACCAGCGCGACCATCAAGGTTATTGACCGGGGCAAATCCTACCTGCGAGCCGAAGGACGGCGTAATTGTAATTTGAATGGGTTACCTTTGGCACTTTGTTGCTGGTTGACGCACCGCTAGATTGGGGAAGGAAAGAACTGCCAACCACGCCGGCATGCCTTCTTCGGCCCCAAAACCCGCGACGCAGAACCCCGGCCGGCGGCGGAGACGGCATCCTAGATATCGCGCTCAATTCCCCGTGACGGTAGGGCTTCTTACAAACAACGCCTATCAGCGGCTGGAGGGGCACGGCCGCGATCTCTCTGAGGCTGGCATTGGGGTACTGCTGGCCGCGGAATTGCCTGGCGGCGAAGTGGCATCTCTCAGCTTTTCCTTCCCAAACTGTGGTCCTTGGCAGGTACGGGGGGTCGTGCGACACCGCCGCGGATACCAATACGGTTTCGAGTTCCTTTCGCTCACCGCGGAACAAAAGACCCTGTTGGCGGGCTATATTCTGGAACTGGAGCGTGCAGACTGAGGATTTGGAGCGCACCACTGCGGACGTGCCTAGGGGCAAGAAACGGGCGGGGTAACTTCAGTCATCTTGCTCACAGGTAACTTTTAGTTCAACCTTATAACGAGACTCCTACAAACGACGGAGAACTGCGCATACCCATGAGTGACTCAAAGACCATCCCGCCAGCGGGAGCGGACTGGACCCAGATGCTGGCCGACCCAGAACTGGTGCGACACCTCGGAAAACTATTGCAAACATACCGCGACGCGCCCTCGGACAAGCGCGAAGAGGCTTTGCTATCGGTGATGCGCGAGATCAAAGAGGGAGATCAGGGGGATGCGACCGGGGTAGGTTCGAAAGAGCCGGCGACGGTCACTGTCCGGCAGCCCCTGCCAACGCTGGCGTCGTCAGTGCCCCCATTTGAGCCCGATCTCTTCAGTTCGAACTCAGCCCAGGACCGGCGTCAACACCCACGAATCAAATGCTTCGTGGCGGTCGAGTTGCGAGTGGATGATGCTGAGGTACCCATCTGGGGCAATCTCTCCAACACCAGCGTAGGGGGATGCCTGGTGGAGACTGCTACTCCTGTTCCCACCGGCTCCAAGGTGGAAATCGGGCTGTGGGTGGCCAGCGGCCAAATCTGGGTGAAGGGTTTCGCGCTGAATGGCGTGGTAACACGCAGCGCACCCGCTTCAGGAGCACGCATCCGTTTCGGCGCAATGGATCCCAAAGGTCGCGAGAGTATGCGCCAATTCCTCAAGTATGTTCAGGAAACCACCAAAGCGTCGAATAGTGAAAGCACCTACCTGCAAATGCTGAAATAAGGCAGAAGTATCGCCCGCTGCCGCCCACGCTCGCCGAATTCTTCACCGCTCCGCCCGACACCGTCGCCTGGAAATTGATACACTCGTGGCGTATCTGAAACCCTTTCCGTCCGCAAGTACTCTAAGAAGGTTGACAGTCGAATAATCCCGATTGCCGGGACGGAATTGTCCTCGCGGGAGGAGCACAAGCCGCATGGTAGCCAGTGAGCAGACATTGGTGACGGGCAAGCAACTGGAAACGCTGTGCATTAATACGATTCGCACCCTGGCAATCGATGCCGTGCAACAGGCCAACTCCGGGCATCCTGGGGCCCCGATGGGCCTGGCTCCGGTGGCCTACTGCTTGTGGCAAGAATTCCTGCGCTACGATCCCGCCGATCCTACCTGGCCGAATCGGGACCGCTTTGTACTCTCCAATGGGCATGCTTCAATGCTGCTCTACGCCATGCTTCATTTGGCGGAGGTCAGAGAAGTCGGGAAGAGCGGCGAGGTTCTCAAGACATTGTCGGTTCCGATGGAGGAAATTAAGCGCTTCCGCCAAATCGGCAGCCGAACTCCCGGACATCCCGAATCTCACATTACTTCCGGCGTGGAGACCACCACCGGTCCGCTGGGACAAGGCGTTGGCAACAGCGTCGGCATGGCGATTGCGAGCAAATGGCTGGGAGCAAATTTCAACCGGCCCGGCTTCGAGCTGTTTGATTTCCGCGTGTACGCGATGTGCGGCGACGGCGACCTCATGGAGGGAGTGGCCAGCGAGGCGGCCTCGCTGGCTGGGCATTTGAAGCTCTCCAATCTGTGCTGGATCTACGATAACAATCACGTCACGCTGGATGGTCCGGCATCGTGGTCGTTTAGCGAAGATGTGATGACGCGCTTCGTCGCTTACGGCTGGAATGTGACGCGCGTAAGCGACGCGAATAACCTCGACCTGCTCGCCCGGGCCTACGAAACATTTCTTAAAACAACGGACCGGCCTACTCTCATCGTTGTTGACAGCCACATCGGCTATGGCTCACCGCACAAGCAGGACAGTTTCGAAGCCCACGGGGAGCCGCTGGGTGCTGAAGAAGTACTTTTGGTGAAGAAATTTTACGACTGGCCGGAAGATGCAAAATTCCTCGTTCCCGAAGGTGTGCGCGAGCATTTTCGCGAAGGCATCGGCAAGCGGGGCAAGGATCTGCGCGCTACGTGGACGAAACTGTTCGCTGGTTATTCCGAGAAGTATCCCGATTTGGCGGAGCGGCTTGATCGCATGGAGCGGCGCGAGCTTCCTGAAGGCTGGGACAAGAATCTACCCACGTTCCCGCCTGATGCAAAAGGAATGGCGACGCGCGAAAGTTCCGGCAAAGCTCTCAACGCTCTGGCCCAGAACGTGCCGTGGCTGCTGGGCGGCGCCGCGGACCTGGCGAAGTCCAACAAAGTCGACCTGAAGTTCGAAGGCGCGGGCGACTTTTTCCCGGACGATTATCGAGGGCGCAACCTGCATTTCGGTGTTCGCGAACATGCCATGGGAGCCATCGTGACTGGCATGACCTTATCGACATTGCGTGCGTTTGGAGCGACTTTTTTCAACTTCACCGATTACATGCGTCCCAGCATGCGTCTGGCCGCGCTCATGGAGGTTCCCGCCATTTATGTGATGACCCACGACTCCATTGGCCTCGGCGAAGACGGGCCAACACATCAACCCATTGAGCAATTGGCCTCGTTGCGCGCGATGCCCAACATGCTGGTGCTGCGTCCAGGCGACGCCAACGAAACCGTTGAAGCGTGGAAGTTGGCGATGCTGCAGCACCACCGTCCGACTACTCTGGTGCTTACCCGGCAGGCAATCCCGACGTTCGATCGCTCAAAATACTCGCCAGCCTCGGGCGTGGCCAAAGGAGCCTACGTTCTGGCCGATGCTACCGACAGGAAGCCGGAGGTGATTTTGATCGGTACAGGAAGTGAAGTCTCTTTGTGTGTGGAGGCTTACGAGAAACTGAAAACCGAAGGCGTCAAAGCGCGGGTGGTAAGCATGCCTTCGTGGGAACTGTTTGAGGAACAAGACTCCGCCTACAAAGAAAGTGTTCTGCCCGTAGCGGTTACGGCCCGACTCTCGGTTGAGATGGCGGCGACGTTTGGGTGGGAGCGTTATGTTGGAGCTAAGGGACGGATGATTGGGATGCACAGCTTCGGTGCTTCCGCGCCTCTCAAGGATCTATTGAAGCTCTTCGGATTCTCCGCCGATATCGTCGTCGCGGAGGCGCGTCAGGCACTGTCTGAAGCGCGATAGAGCGAGGATTTGCGTCAGAGGTTTCGCAAGACTCGTTGATTCCTCTATTTGGATTTCCGCTGTCCGCGGGCGGGAAAGAACATTGAACTGCGGCGTTCTTCGTCGCAAATCGATCAGGAGTATTGCTATGCAGCCGACCGGCGTTCTGGAAACTTCCAAAGCGACCAATCCCTTGAAAGAATTGCTCAATTACGGCCAATCGATGTGGCTCGACTACATCCGGCGCGATCTCTTCAGCTCGGGAAAACTGAAGAAGATGATCGCTGAGGATGGGCTGCGCGGCATGACTTCCAATCCTTCGATCTTCGAGAAGGCGATCGGCGAGAGTTCGCTCTACGACGACATCC
>JBAVAV010000010.1:0-16535 GCA_049585895.1 Candidatus Sulfotelmatobacter sp.
CACCCACACCTTCGCTGAGCAATCCGCCGGGGTTGCCCCGCAAATCAAGAATCAAGCCCTTCAGGTCGCCGAACTCATCCAGAGCCTTGGCTACTTCTTCTTCCGTAGTTTCGTTGAAGCCGGTCACGTGCAGGTAGCCGACGCCGGGCTTGATCAGGAAATGGACGTCGACGCTATAGCGCGGAATCTCGTCGCGCACCAGTGTAAACTCCATCGGCTTCTCCACGCCTTCGCGCGCGATGCTGATGTGTACCGTGGTTCCCTTGGGCCCTTTCAGCAAGTCGGCTACGTCGCCCGTGCTCATGTTCTCGGTCGACTTGCCGTCGACGGCAATGATCACGTCGCCGGGATGAATTCCGGCCTTGTAAGCGGGTGTCCCGGTGAAAGGAAAGATCACAATGACTTTGTTGTTGCGCGGCCCCACGGTCATGCCAACGCCGTAGTATTTGCCGCGCTGGTCTTCTCGCATCAGAGCATAGGACTTGGGATCGAAGAAATTTGAGTGCGGGTCGAGCGCGTGCAGCATGCCCGGAATGGCCCCGTTGTAGATAGCCTTATCCGCATTGACTTTCTCCGCGTAGTTATCTTCAACGATGGAATACACGTCGGTGAACTGTTTCAGGCTGTCGCGAACGTCGGAGTCGCCCGCGAGCGACGACTGTTGCCCGGAGCGCTGGGCGAACAGGATGCCGAGAAAACCGCATGCCAGAAGAAAAAAAACGACCAGGAAAAGCGACCGGCGAGTACTACGAGCCATCTTGTAAGTTCCTTCGGTTAGGGCGTCGGATCGCCCGGCTATTGCGCTGAATACACGCAGTATATCACCACTTTAGACTCATCTGGATCAGGTTGGTCACCATTGGTAACTGCCAAAGTTCTATTGCCTCGCTGTTCTGCAGATCCGACTTAATTATTGTTCGCCCGTCAGGTCGAGGCCAGTGGCGGAATCTCACGCTGCGGCGCGTCAAATGTCTCCCAATTGCCGCTTTTCCGGCTCCGGCATTATGATGAGAGCATGGGTTTCTCCGAGACAATCTTCCTGTTCTTTCTGGCTCTTATCGTCTTTGGACCGAAGAAGCTGCCGGAAATCGCGCGCCAGGCGGGAAAGCTGCTGGCCGAACTTCGCCGCGCCTCCAACGAATTCAGGTCGCAAATCGAGCAGGAAATCGCCCACATAGAAACTGAGAAAACTCAGAAGATACTGCCGCCAAGCTCGCCGCCCCAAGGCGCTGTAGCCAGCCGGAGCTTGAATCCCGCCCCCGGTGACAGCGAACCTGAGCCTGCCACGACTTTGGCCGGTCCGATTGCCGATGCTGGCGCTGCTCCGAACGCCGAGGAAACGGCGAGCTCACCTCCGGCCACTGAAGCGATAGCTCCCGCGGATTCGCTGGCCGCGGCCACCTCGCAGGAGTCCCGTGTCTGAAGTCGCAACCGTCGTTCACGAAGAAGAACCCGAATCCATGCCTGCCATGGGTTTCCTCGATCATCTCGAGGAGCTGCGCAAGCGCCTGGTTTATTGCATTGGCGCTGTGGTGGTTGGCTTTTTCGCCTGTTGGGGATATCGCGAAAAGATATACGCGATCATGCAGAAACCCATCATGGACGCGCTCAAGCACAATGGGCTGTCGGACAAGCTGGTCTACCTGAATCCCACTGAGCCTTTCAACCTTTACTTGAAGGTGTCGGCGCTGGCAGGATTGTTTCTGACCTCTCCTTTTGTGCTTTATCAAGTGTGGATGTTCATTTCGCCGGGCCTCTACCGCAACGAAAAACGCTATGTTTTTCCCTTCATGACCTCGACCATCGCGTTGTTCGCCGGCGGTGGCTACTTCGGCTACAGAGTGGCCTATCCGGCGGCACTGAACTTCCTGATCGACTTTGGCAAGCAGTTCCAGCCGATGATCACCATCGGCGAGTACACATCGCTCTTTCTCAGCATCGTTCTTGGAATGGGCTTGATCTTCGAGTTGCCTATCTTAGTTTTTTTTCTGGCGCTAATGGGCATTCTCAGCGCCGGATTCATGTGGAAGAATTTTCGTTATTCAATTCTGGTCATTTTCATCATCGCGGCCATCGTCACGCCCACCTCCGACGTTTTGAATATGTGCATCTTCGCAGCGCCCATGATTGCGCTGTACGCGATCAGCATTGGTGTGGCCTGGCTTGTGCATCCCAAACAGCGCCGGGCGCGAAGAGAGAAGCAGGCCGCCGAGCTGAATACGAAGTGAAGTAGAATCGGAGAGCGTTTTATTCCCAGTCTAGAGTTGAAGGGCAAGTTGATTCGTCTCTCGATCCTACTGCTAACGTTTTCGTTGACCTTCGCCTGCGACCATGGCAAAGACGTTGCTGCGGCCCAGGGCAAGAACCAGCCCGCTACCACTCCCGCCGAGACCGCTCTTCCCGCGCTTACGTTGCCGCCCGATAGTGGCCCGCTGCCTACTTTCGATGGCGACCGCGCGCTCCAATATGTAAAAGATATCGTGAAGTTTGGGCCGCGCCCTATTGGAAGCGCCAATCACAAGAAGGTCGAGGATTATCTGGCTTCGCGTCTAAAGGGGGACCAGGTCGAAGACGACGCCTTTACAGCGGACACGCCCGAGGGCAAGTTTCCGGTGCACAACATCATTGCGAAATTTCCCGGGACCAAAGATGGCATCATCGTCATTGCCAGCCACTACGATACGAACTATCCGCTGCGCAATACTTCTTATGTCGGCGCCAACGATGGCGCATCGTCGAGCGCGCTTCTGCTGGAAATTGCCGATCAGTTGCGCGGCAAGCCGCGCGAAGGTTACAGCGTGTGGCTAGTGTGGGATGACGCCGAGGAAGGCATGAAACCGGAGAGGGAAGTGAAGTTCCTCGACGACAGTTTGTACGGTATCCGCCATCTGGCGGAAAAGTGGCAGGCCGATGGGACGCTGAAGAAGATCAAAGCATTTCTGCTGGCCGATATGATCGGCGATGCCGATCTCAATATCGATCGCGACTTGAATTCAACTCCCTGGCTTGAAAGCGTGGTCTACGAGTCCGCTACCCGACTGGGGTATCAGTCGCATTTTTATGGTCACATCAATCAGGTAAGCGACGACCACCTCCCGTTTATGCAGCGGGGCGTCGCCTGTGCCGACCTGATCGACTTTTCTTACGGCTACAACAACGTTTTCTGGCACACTCCGCAAGACACCGTCGACAAGCTCAGCCCGAAGAGCCTGGAAATTGCAGGTTCGGTGATTCTCGAGATGATCCGGATCGTGGACAAGATGGATCCACTACCGCCAAAGTGAATTCCGGAATCGGGAAGGCCGCCGGTGAGAAGCTCTTAACCGCGAAGAACGCAAAGGAATTCGCAAAGTACGCCACGAAGACCAAACTCTTCTTCGCGACCTCTGCGCAGCTTTTGCGTTCTTCGCGGTTTAAGAGCTTTTGTTTCGTCCAGAAGAACCCGATGCATCTGCTTTTGCTCTTTTCTCGAATTTCATTTCTAATTCAGCCGATATGCGAAATGTGACGACCCTGTGGTTGTGCATGCCATTGTCTCTCGTCTGCCTCGCGGCCACGCCCGCCAATAACCTCAACGATGACGCCAACCGGATCATCCAGGAAGCGCTCAAGCCATCACCGATCGAAAGCAATCTGCGCCATTTAACCGACGAAATCGGCGGCCGCATTCCCGGCACGCCGGCCATGCAGCACGCCGTCGATTGGGGCGTACATGTGTTCAAGGCTGCCGGCGCCGATAGCGTCCATACTGAGGAATTCACGATTTCGCATTCCTGGTCCGAAGGCGCCACGGAAATGACTGTAAGCGCCACCGGCACCGCGGTCGATCCCGCTCTTACGCAGATTCCCAAAGTTGAATTCCGCGTGCACGCGGTCTCCGTTGCCTGGGCGCCGGCACTGGCTGCGGTGAACCACGTGCCGGTGGTGGATGTGGGCGATGGCACTGCCAACGATTTCAAGAAGGCTGGCGATATTGCGGGCAAAGTGATTCTGGTGCACTCGGTTGTGTTGAAGACCTGGGACGATCTTCTTGCGGAATACACGAAAGACCCGCCGATAATCGACCTCGCAGTGAAGGGAAAGGCCAGGGCCGTAGCCTTCATAGCTACGCGAGAGCACGATATTCTCTGCCGGCACACGAACTCCTCCTCCGGCGAGATCGATCGCATTCCCCAGGTGCTGGTGGCGCGCGAAGACGGCGAGCGTATCGGCCGTTTGCTGGCCTCCGGGCATCCTGTGTGGGCCGACCTGGCCATTCCCAATCAACTCGGCGGCAGGATCAAAGCGGCTAACGTGATCGCGGAAATCAGGGGCAGCGAGAAGCCGGACGAATTCGTGATTCTCGGCGCGCATCTCGATTCCTGGGAGCTGGGCACTGGCGCGCTCGATAACGGTTGTAACGCCGCGCTGGTGGTCGATGCGCTCCGCGCCATCAAGACTTCCGGACTGAAGCCGCGGCGCTCCATCCGCTTCATTCTTTTCTCAGGCGAAGAGGAGGGATTATTGGGCTCCCGGGCTTACTCGGTTGCGCACCGTCCCGAACTGGACAAAGCCGCCGGCGTGGTCATCTACGACGCCGGTACGGGCAAGACAACGGGATTCTCTCTGGGCGGGCGAAAAGATGTGCTCGATACAGCGCGGCTCCTCATCGCTCCGCTACAGCAGTTTGGCGCCACCGCATTGAAGACCGACATGGAATGGGGCACCGACCATTTTGATCTGATGCTTGAAGGCGTGCCGACGTTCGTGGCCGATCAGGAAGAAGCGAACTATCTGGAAAACTACCACGCTGTCTCCGATACGTACGACAAGGTGGATTTCGCCCAGCTCAAGAAGCACGTTGCCGAGGCGGCTGAGTTGAGCTTCGGACTCGCCAACCTGCCGGAAAGGATCGGGCCGCGCCTCACGCGCGCGCAAATCGATCAAACCCTGCGCGAAACCCACAGCGACGAGATGTTCAAAGCTTTTGGACTATGGGACGCGTGGGAAAGCGGCCGCATCGGCCGGCAGAAATAACAGGCGTTCTAATTTCCGATTCCGATTGCCGATGGAAGACGATGGGCGTCTAAGTTGACAGTCGGCGATCGACGATCGGTTTTTCGACTTGCTCTACTTCTGGATACTCTTCAACCTGTTCGCGCTGGGTATGCTGGCGCTGGATCTCCGGGTCTTTCATCCTCCCGGCCGCGTAGCCGGGGTTCGCCAGGCGATCGGCTGGAGCGCTCTGTGGGTGGCCCTGGCCGCCCTCTTCGCGGCGATTCTCTTCTTCTGGCAGGGACACCAGCCCGCGCTCGAGTTCGTCACCGGCTACGTGCTCGAACTTTCCCTGAGCGTCGATAACCTTTTCTTATTCCTCGTGATCTTCCGCTACTTCACCGTGCCCGAGGAGCAGCAATACACCGTTTTGTTCTGGGGAATTCTGGGGGCACTCGTGACGCGTGGATTCTTCATCCTGGCCGGTGTGAGCCTGATCCAACGCTTCCACTGGATGTTCTACGGTCTTGGAGTTCTGTTGATCTACAGCGGTGTGCGAGTCTGCGCGCTGGGCGAGCACCAAATTGACCCCTCGAAGAATCCGGTCGTGAGCGCCCTGCGACGCTGGATTCCCGTGACTGGCGAATATGCGGGAGGCCGTTTTTTCGTTCGCAACTGGCGGGGAAAGCCCGGACTCTACGCCACGCCATTGCTCGTGGCCCTGGCGGTCATCGAGACTACAGACGTTCTTTTTGCCATCGATTCCATCCCCGCCGTTCTCGCCATTACGCTGAAGCCGTTTATCGTCTACACGTCGAACGTGTTTGCCATTCTCGGTTTGAGGTCGATGTATTTTGCCGTCGCTGGCCTGATCAAGATCTTTCGCTTCCTGCACTATGGGTTGGCGGTGGTCCTGATATTGATCGGAGTGAAGATGCTGACCGCTGACTACTTTCCGGTTTCTACTCTAGTGACTCTGGGCGCCGTGGCGGGAGTGCTGGCGGTTTCGATTGTGGCGTCGGTGCTTGCACCGAAAAACGAATCGGCCTAGGCAGATTCGTGCGAAACCGCAGTAGTGGCGGGCCTTTTCCGTCGTATACCTCGGCGCAAACGCCTTCCTTGTAGTGTTCGCCCCAACTTTCCTGCGGGCAGTCCAGCACATTTTCCATCAATGATTGCAAAGAGGAATTGCTATCATGGGAATCCATGGCGCAGGCCACGATCCACGTGCTTCCAAGGCCGTACCAGGCGCGGATCGAAAACGGTTTGATCGGGCGTGCCGGGCCGTTGCTCGCCGAATTGCTGCCGCAAGCCAGCCAGATCTTCGTTGTCACAGTCCCGCCCGTGCGCCGTCGCTGGGGCACGAAATTTGTGCGCTCCCTCACCGCGGCCGGCTTGAAACCGCAGATCATACAAATCTCCGACGGCGAACGGTCCAAGAGGCTCGCTACCATCGAAACGCTGGCACAGAAACTCGCTCATCTGGGAGCGGACCGAAAGGGGGTCCTGATTGCTTTTGGCGGCGGGGTGGTGGGCGACGTTACTGGTCTGCTGGCGTCTCTTTACATGCGTGGGGTCGAACTTGTGCAGGTTCCCACCACCATGCTGGCGCAAGTCGATGCATCGATCGGCGGCAAAAACGGAGTAAACCTGCCTGCCGGAAAGAACCTGGTGGGGACTTTCTACCAGCCCCGCGTCGTTCTGATTGATCCGGCGGTGCTGAAAACACTGCCCGAACGCCAATTCCGGGCCGGACTCTACGAGGCGTTGAAATGCGGCATTATCGGCGACGTTGATCTCTTCCTTCGCTTCGAGCAGAACCGCTCAAAGATTCTGAAGCGCGATCCGGTGGAACTGGAATGGCTGATTGCGCAATCGGTAAAGTTGAAAGCCGAAGTGGTCTCGGCCGATGAGCACGAGGATGGACTGAGAAGAGTGCTGAATCTCGGCCATACCATCGGCCACGCGCTCGAAGCCGCAAGCGAATATCGCGGATTGCTTCACGGTGAAGCAGTTGCCTGGGGCATGATCGCCGCCACGAGTATCGCGCTGAACGTCGGCCGCACCGATTCGGTGACCGCGGGCCGCATCCGGGATGCCGTGCTGAGTCTCGGGCGCCTTCCGGAAGTCAACGTTAGTGCGCGCAAGGTTCTGGCCCGCCTCCAGGCCGACAAGAAAACGCAGAACGGCATAGTTCATTTTGTTCTGCCGCGCGAAATTGGGAAGGTCGAAGTTGCCGCCGACGTGCCGTTAAATGTCATCGTTGCCGCGGTGGAAGAATTACGCGCGCTGTCGCGTAGAAGCAGGGGAAAGAACAGCAAATCGCAATTGCCGGCCTCGGATTGATATTGAAACCAGCACTCGAATCTGACTGCAAACCTCAGCGCCTCATCGACAGTTTGCAATCGTTCTAAAAATGTCTGAAACCCGCAAGCCCGTGGTTGGCGCTGCGCCCGCAGGCGCCAGCGATCCGCGCACCGCTTCTCTCGCAGTACGCGAGATGTTCACCGCCATCGCTCCCCGCTACGATCTCCTGAATCACCTGTTGTCATTCAATGTAGACCGCCTGTGGTGGCGCCGGACGGCCCGGACGTTTGATCACATCCTATCGCGCCCGCGAGCGCGCGTCCTTGATCTCTGTTGCGGCACCGGAGACATGTCCTTCGCTTTGCTCCGTCAGGCGGGAAACACAGATCCGCAGATCCTCGGCGCCGATTTTTCTCGTGCCATGTTGCAGCGTGCTGTGTCGAAATCATCCCGCGCGAACCCGCAAGGTCCTCCGCGCTGGATTGAAGCCGATGCGCTGAATCTGCCATTTCCCGATTCCCACTTCGATCTGGTCACGTCCGCCTTCGGTTTCCGCAATCTCGCCGACTACGACGCAGGACTCCGCGAGATCGCGCGCGTATTGCGCCCGGGCGGAGAGTGCGGCATCCTCGACTTCAGTGAGCCGGATGGAATGGTAGGCCGCTTTTACCGCCTTTACTTCAGGCAGATCCTTCCCCGCATCGGAACCCTAGTCTCCGGCACGCGCGGTCCCTATGCCTATCTTCCCGCTTCTGTGCAGCGCTTTCCAGCACCGGAAGAAATGCTCGTCCGCATGCGCGGCGTGGGCTTCGTGGTAGCGAGCTGGGCGCCGTATACGTTCGGAATTGCCGGGCTTTATCGAGGGAGAAGATTGAAACAGTAAAATCTCGATTGCCAATTTCCAGTGCCGAATCTGTGAGGACACGGATCAATCGCTTACTGTAGTTTTTTGTTGAAAGGGCCGGGGAGATAGTCCCCGGATGCCTCCTCCGCAAAGAGGAAACGCAAGCAAGCCGGTTCAGGTGGTAGTGTCAGCTCCGCGAAACGTATCCGCGAACGCGTCCTCAATCTCGTAGTGAATGACGTGCTCGTACTCCTCGCCCAGGAATTTCTGGAGGCGGCTGGTGTTCATGATGTATTCGCTGGTCATGTAGGGCAAGGCTTCAGGGGGAATAGCCGAGATTTGCCGGTTCCATAGAAACCGCAAAACCAGCCGCATCGCCCACTCGCCGGGGACGCGCAACAGCTTCGCGCGGGCAATTTCCACGCAATGGCCGAAAGTGAGTGGCGCTCCGCGCCCCGCCACATTCAGCACCGTCAGACGCTGCATCTCGGGTTCCCGGTGTAGAATGTGGGCGATCAGCCGCGCCATATCGTCCACATGGACGAACTGGATCTTGTTCGCCAAATAACGTTGCCCGCTGGGCAGCATGCAAGGCAAGCGAGTGCCTTTGCTCCTCATCTTTTCCGCACGCGCGCTATGGCCGTTCGGCGTCCCGCGAAAAGCGCCCACCAGATAGTTCTCCATTGTGGCGCCGGAGAAAATGGGCGGCCGCAGAATATAAACGCTGCATCCGCGCAAAGTAGAGGAACGCTGCTGCACGACTTCATCCGCCTGCTTTTTGTGAATGGCATAGAGCAGGGTGTGCGCTGCCAAGGGAGAATCTTCCGTTGCCGGCGCGGGAAGATTTGGCCCGTACGCGGCAACACTGCTGGGAAAAATGAATTGACGTATCCCCTCTTCGGCCGTGCGGTTAGCCTCGGTCACCGCCTCCATGACCCGGGCCGTGCCAGCGACGTTGATCTGCCACATCCGCTCATGATCAAGCACTCCAGCGCGCACGGGATCGACCACAAATGCCAGGTGAATTACCGCAGCCGCGTGCGTATCTCGCAGCAATTCATAGATGACGCGGGTAGACGATTCTTCCCCCAGGTCCAGGCGCACAAACTGCAACGAAGAATCGCTTTGGGGTGGACTGAGATCCACTCCAATGACCGAGAAGTCCTTGAGCAGCGGGCGCAGTCGGCAGCCTAGGTTGCCCGCAATACCCGTAATCACGACGACAGGTTTCGCACTTCCCATCAGTTTGGCTTGGAAGCTGCCGGCTGCTGGGGCGGGGTCGGCGCCGCAGGTTGAGCTGGCGTATTCTGGGCCGGAGGCTGAGCCGGGACTTGGGGCTGCGCGGTCGGTGCCGCTCCATGCGGACGTGGCATCTGCGGAGGCATGCCCATGCGTTGCCCTTGAGCCGGAGCCGGCCCAAAGAACTCCTCGTTGGTGTAGGCGTGATACGAATTCTGGTACCGGTCCATCAAATCCTTGAGGCGCTGGGTTTTCAGGTTATTGTGGATTTCCTCTTTCACCTGGTCCAGCGAAAGCACCTCTTTCGTGAGGGCTTTGTACACGTAGTGTCCGCCGTTGTCGCTGATCACGGCAGACACTTCGCCTACTTTTAAATCGAACGCGGAAGCTTGCGCAGGAGGAAGCCCCGTGCGCCGCACTTTGGGGAGATTGACGGTCGGAGAATCCATCTTCATTCCTGCCGCTTCAAAAGCTTCCTTTTGCAGCTTTACGAAATCCTCACCCTGGGACGCCCTTGCCTGCAGGCTCTGCGCCATTTTGTCCATTTCCTGCTCGCCCTGCTCCTGCTTCGCTTTGTCGGCAGCTTCCTTGGCTTTCTCCTGCTCCTCAGTCAGTTTTTCGTCTTGTTTGTCGTCTTCTTTGCTGTCCGGCTTTTCCTGCTTGTACCGCGGGATGAACACGCGATCAAAGGAAAATTGCTGATAAGCTTCAGGATTCTTCTTGTAATAGTCCTCGATATCCTGGGGCGTGATCTTGTCCGCCTGCTCTTGCAGCTCACGTTGCAGTTCTTGAGTCAGAATCTGCATTTTCGCGAACCTCACCATCTCGGTGAAATGATCCGTCTTGTCAAGGCCCTTCGCTTTGGCAGCCTCTGACATCACCATGATTCGAGGCAACACGGTGGCCAATTGGCGTTTTTGCTGTTGATTCAGAGGATTAGGGCCCTGTTGCAGTGCTTTGGTGATCTTCTCAAACCCGGCCCGCGTAATTACAGTCTTGCAGTCGGCGGGTTTCTTGGCGACCGAAGTGGCCGTCTTGCTGGTCCCGGTCTTGGCCGCCGCTGCGGTCTTTGGCGCCGGGGGACACAGACCATGAATCGTGATTACCGCCGCGCTTTCCGCGACCTCTGCTGTCGAAGGCGTGGCTGCTCCACCCGGCTGCTGCATCGACGTTCCGCGTGACGGGGGGACCTGCGCCGGGGCGCTGTTTTGTTGTGTTCCAGGAGGCGTTCCTGGCTGAGCCTGTCCCCACGCCAGGGTTCCCAGCAACGCACACACCAGCCAACTCTTACGCATAGAAAATTCCTCCAGGATTGGTACATCGGGAAGTTAGAACTACCGAACTAGCATCCTAGCATATAGTCGACCCTGACCGGAGCTCGCAGCGGCCCGCGAACGTGATCCGGCCTTTAGGAATTGAGTCGTTCTTCGAGAACTGGTTGTGCGGCACGGCCGGATTTTCTTGGCGCAATTCCGCGCCTCCGGCGATAATTCTTCCATGTCAGGAACCCCGGCCTTGTTCTCGCCCGAGGCAATGCGCGCCGAAAAACGCGCGGTGGCGGGAAACTCGGTTCTTGCCGCCCTGGTCATTACCGTTGGAAAAATTGCCGTGGGGTTCACCACGGGCAGCCTGGGGATTCTCTCGGAAGCGGCGCACTCGGGCCTGGACCTGGTAGCTGCGTCGATCACATATTTTTCAGTGGGGGTCTCCGATAAGCCCGCTGACGCCGAACACCAATACGGCCACGGCAAAGTGGAAAGCTTTTCCGCCTTCATGGAGACTGGCCTGCTTCTGCTCACCTGCGCATGGGTCGTCTATGAAGCCGTTCTGCGACTGTTCTACCGGCACGTAGAGGTTGAGCCGTCCCTCGCTGCTTTTGCCGTGATGCTGGTCTCAATGGCCGTCGATTGGTGGCGCTCGCGCGCTCTCGGCCGCATCGCACAGAAGTATGACAGCCAGGCGCTTGAGGCTGACGCGCTGCATTTCTCGACCGACATATGGTCGGCCGGTGTGGTGCTGTTCGGATTGGTGTTAATTGTCTTGGGACGCACTTACCAGGTCGAGTGGCTGCGCTTCGCCGATCCGGTCGCCGCGCTGTTTGTAGCAGGCGTTGTCATTTCCGTCAGCTGGCGCCTGGCCCGCCGCACCCTGGACGCTTTGCTCGATGCTGCTCCGAAAGGCGTCCGCTCGCAGATTACCGACGCGGTCACGCATCTGGATGGTGTGCTGGAGTTAGATCGCGTGCGCATCCGCCGTGTCGGCAACAGTTACTTTGTCGACCTCGCCGTCGGGCTGGCCCGCAATGTTACTTTTCAGCGCTCCCAGCAGTTGGTGGCTTCCGTGACCGAGGCCGTTCGCCGCGTTCTGCCCAATGCTGACGTTACGGTGCAGCCGCTGCCGCGCGCGCAGGGTTCCGAGAATATCTTCGACCGTATCCGCGCCGCGGCCACCCGCCATAACCTGAACGTCCACGACATCAGCGTGCAGGATCTCGCCGGGCACTATCACGTGGAGCAGCACGTCGAACTCGACGAACGCATGACTCTGAAAGACGCGCACGACCAGGTGACAGAACTCGAAGCCGAAATGCGGCGCGACGTGCCCGAGATTGCCGAAATCCTCACCCACATCGAAAGCGAGCCGGCGACCATCGAAAAGACCGAGGAACTCGTCCGCGACGCTGATCTGGAGCGCCGTCTGCGTTCCGTCGCCAGCCAGTTTTCCGAAATTCTAGATATGCATCAGATCACCATCACGCGCGTGCGCGGCCGTCTCTACGTCTCGTGCCATTGCACCTTTTCCGATAATCTGCCGCTCGCACGTGTCCACGATGTTCAAACCGAACTCGAAATCCGTTTGAAGCAGGGCGCGCCCGAGCTGTTTCGCGTGCTGATTCACCCGGAACCGAGTACAGATAACCGGAGATAAGATGCTCAATCGTGAGATCGCTCCCTGCCGGGCAGACTTGCTTTGCCGATTTGGATTGTGGGAGCAACGACCCCGATGACTGAAGCTAAAGCCACGTGGCGCGCGCAGCAACAGTTCGGTGGAATTGCCAGCAGCGGTCACACGATTATTGTCGACGGCGATAAAGCTGCCGGCAATAGTCCGATGGAACTCATCCTCATCGCTCTCTGCGGCTGCACCGGTTACGACGTCGTTGCCATTCTGCAAAAGAAGCGCGAGCCTTTCACCAGCCTCGAAGTGAGCGCCCAAGCCCAACGCGCCAGCGGTTACCCCGCGGTCTACACAGAAATCAAGTTGACCTACCGGGTTGGTGGTAGAGTGTCCCGCAAGGCAGTTGAAGACGCGGTCCGCCTCTCAAAAGAGAAGTATTGCTCGGTCTCAGCCATGCTTGAGAAAACTGCGAAGATAACGGCCGAGATCGAATATCGGGACGCGTAAGCTCGATCGGCTGCTTTCCCTGCTCACCGATGAAAGCTAGTCTCGAAGCCCGCGGCTTTATCATGGCAAGGGCCTGACCATCCGATCGTGAACTATCCCCGTCCAGACACGCATCCCCTGCGCGGTTACTTCTACATCGCCAGCGCCACGTTCCTTTGGGGAGTCTCCGCCACCCTCGGCCGCGCTGCCTTCACCGGCCGCCTTCCTTTTCTGAACGCGTCGCTCCGGCCCATCGATCCCCTTATCCTCTCGCAGACGCGGGTCACATTCTCGCTGCTGGTTCTGCTGCCGGTTCTCCTCGGGGTCCGTGGATGGCAGCGCACCAGGCTCCCCGCGCGCGATCTCGCCTACTGTTTTCTGCTCGGCGTGCTGGGCGTGGCCGTTTCGAATTACTTCTACTATCTCGCGATCCAGCGGACCAATGTGGCGACTGCCATTATCGTGCAATACACAGCGCCGGTCTGGGTTTTGCTTTACATCGTCGCTCGTGGACAGCAAAAGCTATCGCTGCAGAAAGTCGCGGCGGTGGCGCTCGCGGTCACAGGAATCGCCCTGGTCATCGGCCTGGTCGGAACGAGTTCAGAACGACGATCAGCTCTCCATCTCGATTCCCGCGGGCTGGCGGCCGCCCTAGCGGCGGCGTTTTCCTTCGCCTTCTACAACCTCGCCGGCCATCGCATTCTGGCTCGCTATGATCGCTGGCGCGTCCTCGCCTGGACGCTCGCTTCAGCTTCCGCTTTCTGGCTCCTCGTAAATCCGCCGTGGAACATCGCCGCCGCTCACTACGCCCCCGCACAATGGATATTCCTGTTCGTCTTCTCGATTCTCTCGGTCCTGGGAGCCTTTTCGCTCTATTTCCTCGGTCTGCAGCATCTCGAACCTACCCGCGCCATCATTGCCAGTTGTCTTGAGCCGGTGTTTTCGATTCTTCTCGCGGCTTTGCTGTTAGGCGAAATCCTGCGGCCGGTCCAGACGTTGGGAATTGTACTGGTGCTGGCGGCCATTGTGGTCGTGCAACGGTCCGGTCGATCCGTTGAGCATCCCGTAGTGGTGGATCCCATCGAATAGGATCCGAAGTGAATTCTCTTGTGCGCTACGGACGGAACGTCCAGAACCGCTCAACCGCCCTAGGGCTTCAGAGGAAGCGCCATCGAAATTCGCAGAATGTCATGGACGAAGATGAACACCACCAGCTTTTCGAAGTAGATGTTAACCAACATCAACATCTTCACGCCCCATGTGATGTTTCCCACCGCAAACTCAACCGGGATAAACAACATCGGGATCGCGGCCAGAACTAAGGGAGCGCCCACGAGGCACGGTGAAATGTGTGCCTGGCTGCAGGCTTGGAGAAACGCGTTCCTTTTGGCGTCTTCTGTGAAAATCACGGCGAACACCACGGCATAGAAACCAATGAAGTAGGACATCAGCGTCTCGGCATCCCGGCTATGGATCAGGATTTTCTCCGTGTCGCGCCCGATAAAAGAATCGTCTCTCAAGATGAACACGCCATCCCAAGCCAGGAAGAGCAATGCCATAAGGTAGACGGTGCAATTCACCCTATAGTAGGCTCCCGCGATTAGTGACGCTAAAGCAAACAAATACAGGATCAGACAGTAAGGGCCCTTGTACATAACTTATCCTCCGGGTTTGCAACTTTTGGCCCCAATAAGTTGACAAGGATCGATCATTTCTACCTCTACTTCGAAGACGCTCCGCATTCTACACCCGGTTTGGATGGGTGTCCGTTGCTCAAATCGAACTGCATTCAACACGTCCCGGCACTGCCTCGATTCGTACCACTGCAGGGTTAGATTGCTTAGCCTGAGTGTTATTCCAACTTCTGCCCTTTAGTCTCCGGCAACTGCGTGGTCATCAGGGCTGCGAGCATATATCCCACCGCGCACAAGTAAAATGCCCACCCCAATCCTTTGGCCTGGCCGACACGCCCAATCACAAACGGCGCCACCGAACTCATGGTCCGCGCGCCGTTGTAAGTGAAACCCAGGGCCAGCGCCCGCACGCTGGTTGGAAAGATCTCGCTGCCCATGATTCCCGAACCGGAGAAAAGTCCTGTCCCGAAGAATGCCACAAACGTTCCGATTACCATTAAGGCGGCCGGCGAACGTGCTACGGCATAAAGTGGGACCAGAAGAGACGCCGTTAACGCATACACAAGAAACGCTCTACGTCTTCCGAGACGGTCGGCGACCCAGCCAAAACTGGCATAACCGGGGAACATTCCAAATAGATTCAGCACCACAAGGAGCGTAGTCGTGCCCACCATGCCAAAGCCCCGCCCGCCTTGCTCGACAGGCAGCGATAAATAGGGAGGCAGCCAGGTGAACAATCCCCACCAGGCAAACATGCTGAAGAAGTTAAACAGCAGCAAGGCAAACGTATGCTTCCGGTAAGGCGGCTGGAAGATCACAGAAAGTTTCGGGTGTCGAGTCAATGACGCGTAACCTGTTACGTCTGTGCCGGCATCTCCACCGCCTCTGCCCAGCGCGTTGCCCCGTCCCCGAAACGCACGCGCTTTCCACATCTCCGACTCCGGCACGCGGCGTTGAATCCACAGGGTTACGAGGGCGGGCAGAATGCCCACGAAGAAAACCGCCCGCCATCCCCAATACCGGGCCACCGGACCCGCCACCAGCGCTGCCGCCGCGAAGCCGATCGCCCAGGAACTCTGCACCAGCGAAATCGCTTTGGCACGAAGTTCCGTCGGCCAGCTCTCCGCCACCAGGGTCGCTCCGGTATTCCATTCGCCTCCCATCCCGAGCCCTAGCAGAAAGCGCGCCAGAGCCAGCATAGCTATGCTGGTTGCGAGTCCGGAGGCGAACGAGCACAGCGAATACGTCGCAATGCTTGCCATCAGGGCCCGCTTGCGACCAATGCGGTCGGCGAGAAACCCAAACATGACGCCGCCGATCCCTGACGCCACCAGGGTCAGCGTGCCCAGCAGCCCGGCGGTCGTCTTGCTCATGCCTAGGTCCCGCATCAGGAGCGTGAGCACCAGCGCGAAAAGCATGGTGTCGAAGGCGTCGAGCGCCCAACCCAGGGCCGCCGCCAGCAACGTACGCCGCTGCCCGGGTGTCGCCTGCCGGATCAGTTGGATGGGACCAATCGCCATGCAGGGCGCGATTGTACGAGGAGATCAGGAATTGTCAATTTCCAATTTTTCGTTCGCACGTGTGAACTATGGGGAAGGAGGAAGCAAGCTACGACCTACCGTTAAATCGATCCCTAACTTTCAGTTAGCAGCAACAACTCAAGAATCAGCCTTTGTTATTCTCCAATCCGAGCAGGTGAAAATAGCGCCGCGCTTTCTTGACATCTCTGGCAATTTGTTCCCGCAGCGCCTCCACCGAGGGGAACTTGATCTCATCCCGCAATCGGTCGAGAAAACAAAGCTCGACTTCACTCTCCGGCGTCAGTTCAATGGGATGGAAATTCAGCAGGTGCGTTTCAATCGCATACGAATCCGCTCCAAATGTCGGACGATTGCCCACGTTAGTCACCGATTCAAAACGTTCCTGACCCACTCGTGTGCATGTGATGTAGACTCCGTCTTTCGGCACAAGTTCTTCGTAGCGGGCAAGATTGATGGTCGGTACGGTGTACTTCAATCCGTAGCCGCGACCGCGCCCCGGCGTACCCAGAATGCAGAAAGGACGCGCCAGCAGATGCCGCGCCCGGCCCACCCGTCCCTCGGTAATCAGTTTTCGAATCTGGCTGCTGGAAAGCTTCTAGCCCCGCAGCGCCT
>JBAVAV010000011.1:0-24583 GCA_049585895.1 Candidatus Sulfotelmatobacter sp.
CCTCATGGGTATGCACTTCCCGCTCGTCAGAGCCATCCGCTTGCTCCACGCCCGCCACGACGTCGGCCTCGAACGCGTTTCCTTCTTCGAGCAACTCGTCGACACTCTCCGAATCCGCTGCTTCGACGTTGGATAACCCTTGCAAATCTCCCGCCAGGCGACCCGAACGCGATACCGGTTCCGTTCGTGAGAATGCAGCCTCCGACCGCTGGTTTTTCTTCCGACTCTGTTTCTGAGGTGCGTCGACGCTCCTGCTAACGATCGCCTTCGTGTTAACCTTCTTCTTCCTTGCCGCCTTCTTCGGAGCGGTCTTACTCTTCGCCAACTTCCTGGGGACTCTGTCCCTCGCCGCTGCCCGCCTCGCTGGCGTCAACGTTTTGCCGCCGCTTTTCTTCGCCTTCGTCTTCTTGTTCTTCTTTTTAGTAGCCATTTGCGCAGTCTAGCACCTGCGAATGCGTGCCGCAAAACCGGCGAGGAGTTCTTTTTATAGATTCCTCCGCCCAGCTAAAGGAGCTTTAGTTTATTCTTTCTCCAGCCTCTTTCGCGGCTGGAACATCGAACTGGCAACTGAACTACGTCCCTCACCAAATCAACAAGTTACCGAAACGCCTTGCTGGACAAGGCTTTTGCAGGTTTGCTCCGTTCGTCGAGTTCAAGGTTGAGTTCCAAAACATTGACTCTCGCCTCTCCGAGAAATCCAAATTGCCTAGTTTCTGTGTGCTTGGCTAAGAGAGCCCGCAACTGGTCCGCAGACATTCCGCGCTCCTTCGCAATACGCGACAGTTGGAACTCGGCTGCGGCCGGTGTGATATGCGGATCAAAGCCGGAGGCGGAGGTAGTCACAAGATCAATCGGCACCGTCTGACCCGGATTCTCAGCGCCAAGGCTGGTCACGTCCTGCTTTACGCGGTCGATGAGCTTTTGATTCGTAGGGCCGAGATTTGATCCGGCTGAGTTGGCCGCATCATAGCCATTCCCCGCGGCCGACGGCCGGGAGTGAAAATATTCTGATCCGGAGAAACCCTGACCTATGATGCGAGAACCTACTGTCTTGCCCGCTTTCTGAATTAATTGGCCGTTAGCCTTTTGGGGAAACAGGACCTGAGCGATACCAGTCACCAGGAGGGGATAAACAATCCCGAGAAGGACGGTAGTTGCGATGGTCATCAGTACCGCGGTAATCAGGTTTTTCTTCATTGCATTCTCCTACGCAAGTCCCACACGGGTGATCAGCATATCGATCAGCTTGATTCCAAGGAACGGAACCGCGATCCCACCGAAACCGTAGATCCACAGATTGTTGCGTAGCAGCGCGGCCGCACCCATGGGGCGGTACTTCACACCCCGCAAAGCGAGCGGAATTAACGCAATAATGATCAGGGCGTTAAAGATTACGGCGGACAGAACCGCTGATTCGGGTGTCCGCAAGCGCATGACGTTCAGCGCATCCAGCACTGGGAAGGTGCCGGCAAACATCGCCGGGATGATGGCGAAGTATTTTGCCACATCGTTCGCAATGGAAAATGTGGTCAGCGACCCTCTTGTCATAAGCAATTGTTTCCCGATTTCGACGATCTCAATCAGTTTGGTCGGATTCGAGTCGAGGTCCACCATGTTTCCGGCTTCCTTGGCAGCTTGCGTTCCGGTATTCATAGCAACCCCTACATCGGCTTGCGCCAGCGCCGGAGCATCGTTGGTGCCGTCACCGGTCATAGCCACCAACTTGCCTTCTGCCTGCTCGCGCCTTATCAGGTCCATTTTGTCTTTGGGCGTGGCCTGGGCCAGAAAATCGTCAACTCCAGCTTCGCGTGCGATCGCGGCAGCTGTGAGAGGGTTATCACCGGTAATCATGACAGTGCGGATGCCCATCGCTCGCAGCTGATTAAAGCGCTCGCGCATGCCGCCCTTGACGATATCTTTCAATTCAATCACGCCGAGCACACCACGATTTTTCTCAGCAACGACCAGCGGAGTGCCTCCGGAACGCGCGATTTCTTCGACCGTAGCCTTTACTTCATTCGGCAACTTGCCGCCATTTTGCGCGAGGTAAGCGGCGATAGCATCGGTTGCCCCCTTGCGGACCTCGAAACCATTCAGGTCCACGCCCGACATGCGGGTCTGTGCGCTGAAAGGCTCAAACCGGGCTTCGTGTGATGCTAATTCGCGTCCTCGCAAACCGTACTTCTCTTTGGCCAGAACTACAATGGACCGTCCCTCCGGAGTCTCATCCGCCAGCGAGGAAAGCTGAGCCGCGTCGGCCAATTCGCTCTCCGTGACGCCGGGAGCAGGCACAAAGCGCGACGCCTGACGATTTCCCAGCGTAATAGTCCCAGTCTTGTCGAGCAAAAGTGTATTGACATCCCCTGCCGCTTCGACGGCGCGCCCGGACATCGCTAACACATTGTGCTGAACCAGGCGATCCATCCCTGCAATGCCGATAGCCGAAAGCAGCCCACCGATCGTGGTCGGAATCAAGCACACAAGCAACGAGACCAAAACGAACACGGTTTGCGGTGAACCCGAGTAGATGGCGAAGGGCTGTAAGGTCACGACTGCAAGAAGAAATATGATCGTCAGTCCAGCAAGCAGAATGCTGAGCGCGATTTCGTTCGGGGTTTTCTGGCGCTCAGCGCCCTCCACGAGCGCGATCATGTGATCGAGGAACGTCTCACCCGGATTCGAAGTGATTCTCACTTTGATCTTGTCCGACAACACGCGCGTGCCCCCGGTCACTGCGGAGCGATCGCCACCGGCTTCGCGGATGACCGGAGCTGATTCACCGGTAATCGCCGACTCGTCCACCGACGCGACACCTTCAATGATTTCTCCGTCCGAAGGGATGAATTCGCCGGCTGAAACCAACACGAGATCTCCCGCCCTGAGCTCAGAACTCGCCACCTTCTCCACGCGACCGTTACTCCCTATCAGACGGTTGGCAATGGTCTCCGAACGTGCCTTGCGGAGGGTATCTGCCTGGGCCTTGCCGCGGCCTTCCGCCATCGCTTCGGCAAAGTTAGCAAATACAACCGTGAACCAGAGCCACAGCGTGATTTGCAGGTTGAACTTGAACGCCGAGCCGCCCTTAAAGAGCAAGGCCGTGGTAATAACGCTGCCGATCTCCACGACAAACATGACGGGGTTGCCCATCATCTTTCGTGGGTTCAACTTAAGAAATGCGTCCCCAACAGCACGCCGAACAATTTTCCATTCCCAAATAGCTCGCCTTTTCTTGGTCGCCATGGAGATTCCTCAGAAGGTCTTGCCCGCAGCCATGAGCAGGTGCTCAAGCACAGGGCCAAGACTCAGTGCGGGGAAAAATGTCAGCGCGCCCACGATGATGATCACGCCAATCAGAAGCACGGTGAAAAGTGGCGTGGTCACCGGGAAGGTGCCTAACGATGGTGGCACATACTTCTTGCCCGCAAGGTTGCCAGCGATGGCGAGCATCGGGATGATCATCAAAAACCGGCCGATCAGCATAGTCAGCCCGAGAGTCGTGTCATACCAGAGGGTGTTTACAGTCAGTCCCGCGAACGCTGATCCGTTATTGCCGGCGCCCGACGTGAATGCGTAAAGGATTTGGGTCAGCCCGTGGGGGCCAGGATTCGATATGCCGGACGTGCCAAAGCCTTTGACGGACGAAATCGCGGAGAAGCCCAAAATCACCAGTGGGAATACGAGAACCACCAGCATGGCCATCTTCACGTCGTAAGCTTCTATCTTCTTGCCCAGATACTCCGGGGTACGGCCCACCATGAGACCGGCAATGAACACCGCCAGCACGACGTAGATTAGAATTCCATACATTCCGGCGCCGACACCTCCGAAAATGACTTCGCTCAGCATGATGTTCACAAGCGGAACCATGCCGCCCAACGGGGTGAAGGAATCGTGCCAGCCGTTGATTGCTCCGCAGCTTGCATCCGTCGTTACGGTGGCCCACAGAGCAGAGTTGGCAATGCCGAAGCGGACCTCTTTCCCCTCCATGTTGCCGCCGGGTTGCAAGGTGCTGGCGTGTTGGTCAGCGCCCGCAAGCAGCGGGTTGCCGCGGGCTTCGGCCCAGTACGCTACAGTCACGCCCGCCAAGAACAGAATCGTCATGGCAGCCCACACCGCCCAGCCATGACGTTGTGATCCCGTCATTCGGCCCAACGTATACGTGAGTCCGCTCCCGATGGCGAAAATTGTGACTAATTCGATGAGGTTGGAGAGTGGAGTCGGGTTCTCGAAAGGGTGCGCACTGTTTGCATTGAAGAACCCACCTCCGTTCGTCCCCCATTCTTTAATAATTTCCTGCGAGGCGACGGGACCTTGAGCGATGATTTGGTCGGTGATTGTGTCCATCACAGGCTTTCCGTCCGGCCCAATCACCGGTTTCCCGTCAGAAGAAATCTTCTGCACTTGCATCGGCTCAACCAGTTTCACAGTGTCGTAGGGTCTCAGGTTCTGGACCACTCCCTGCGAGACGAGCAGCAGGGCCCCGACAATGCAGAATGGCAGCAATACCCAGAGGCTGCAACGAACCATATCCACCCAGAAATTGCCAATGGTCTGCATTTGGCGACGAGCGATGCCGCGGATGAAAGCGATGGCGAGCGCGATTCCCACCGCGGCCGAGACAAAGTTGTGATAGGCAAGTCCTGCCATCTGGGTGAAATAGCTCATCGTTGTCTCCCCCGAATAGGCTTGCCAGTTCGTATTGGTCGTGAACGAGGCCGCTGTATTGAAGGCGAGGTGAGCAGGGGAGACTGCCCCGAATCTTTGGGGATTGAACGGCAAGTAACCTTGCAAACGCTGCATCAGATACAGCACGATCATCGAGATTAAGCTGAACAGCAGCATCGAAATCGCATATTCGGTCCAGCGCATCTCGTGGTTCTCCTCCACGCCAGTGATGCGGTAGAGCAGCCGCTCTATCGGCCGCAGAACAGGATCTATAAAAGTTCGCTCGCGGCTGAATACACGGGCCATGAAGATCCCCATCGGCTTCGTCACGAGAAGCACCAGGGCGAGAAAGAGCAGTATTTGGAACCATCCGTTGGCGGTCATCCTAGAATTTCTCCGGACGCAGCAGTGCGTAAACCAGATACACCGCTGTCAGAACACTGACTGCGAGCGTGATCATCGATTCCAGGCTCATCTCATTCCCTCACTTCATGCGATCACAGAAGCGGACGTAGCCAATCGACAGCGCGAAAAAGGCTAGTGTCAGCACTACAAATGCAAGGTCTGCCATGGATCCTCCCTGAAGCTTCGCTCTCTGGTATGAAACTATGAATTGACCTCAACAGCGAATCACACTCAGAACTTGACGAGTATGGATAGATCGAGCCGGTTCTCGTCTTTAACTAGATCGGGGCCAGCCCAGTTTGATACCGTCGAGCCCGGAGCGCCCGAATTCCCACCTGGAGGCGTGATCCCGCCTTTCCCAGAAAAATACGGTACACTCGCTGCCCGATGATCGAACTCCCAGCGGAACGTAATGTACTGGCTGGGCATGTAATCAAAGGTAGCGGATGCGTCCCAAGCCTTGTATGGATCACCGGGATTCTCCGTGAAGTAGGGCGTTCCCGAAGCGGCCGTTGCGCCATTGATGGGGGGCAGCAGCACCAGATAGCGTCCCGGATTGTTGATCTTGCCGCCGCCCAGCGTGAGGCCGTAAAGATCCTTGTGGAACCACAGGCGGTTGTAGAGCATGAAGCCCACGAAGTCCTGCTTCGGCCAGACGACACTCTGGCCCGCCACGATGTGCGCGGAATTGCCGTAGCAGCTCACTCCACCGCCATGTTCGCATCCCAGGTCGCCGGTCAGCGAAAAGGCGGCCTTGCTCAACATCCGATCTGGGTGGTCGTAATATTTGACCTCGATGCTATCGTCGGTGTGATAGCGAACACGGCCGGGGATGTTCAACGCATCCTCACCCAGGGCGTATTGATTCCCGAGGATTGAAAGCCAGCCATTCGGACGCCACAAAATCTGTCCTCCAATTCCGGGCCGATTGTTGAACCGTCCGTAAGACTGCCAGCCATTGATGAACCAGGGCTCAATCTTTAAGTGCGCGGTCGGGAAGACTTGCACCCGTACGCCATTGAAAAACCAGGGCGTGTTGGACGAAACGTACGACGGTTGGTAGGCCCAGTTATCGAAGTTGTAGTAACTGAAGAGCCCCACATACGACATAAAGATTCCGGCATCGACGTTGATCCCGTGCAACGCGTTGAAATGGTATCCGCCATACGCTTCGGAAACATAGCGATAGGCGTTGGCAAGGTCCCATTGCCCGCGTGCGGGGCTGGCATCGTTACGCGGTGTCGTCACTGAATACAATCCGAATTGTGTCATCAGTCGCGCGCGAACATTGTCATAGTGGAAGTCACCGCCGACGCCGAGGTGGGTCACATGGACTTCGTTTGAGCGAAAGACCTCGCTCGATCCGCCGATCGTGTCGTCTTGCGGATGATTGAAGTCGTAAACATAGTCCACATCGGCGCGAATTTCCGGGGTGAAGAATTTCGAATCGAAGGCCGGCGTTTTGGTCCGGGCGTTCCCGTTCAGCCACGTCCAGTCGGCGAACGCGAATGGCTCCGCTGGCTTCTCCTTCCCGGGCTCAGCTGCCTGGGGCTGTAAGGCCCCGGCTTCCGGGAGGACAGTGCCCGGGACTGGAGCACTCGGAGAAAGTCCTGCTGGTGTGCTTGCTTTTGCGGTATGAACGACGGTAGTCGGCTGCTCTGCCGTCTCATGCAGCGCGGCTTCGAGCTGCTCGATGCGCTTTTTCATGGCATTGAGCTCTTGGACAATCTCTTGCTGTGTTTGCTTACTCGCTGCGCTCGCCTGTGCGTCAGCCGATACCGAAGCACCGGCCGTAGCGTCGTCAGCTGTTTGTTGACCATGGAGCGGAAGCGTCAACAACCCCGCGGCGACTGCGATCAAGACCGCCCGCTTGCCAGTTTCTACGGCAGAGATGTGCACAGCGTTCTTAGAATTCATGATTATCAGTTCTCCACGTTGCTTAGGTGGATTGAATTTCGCGAAGTAAACTCTTATCGGTTGGGACGACAGACTCTTCCCTTCTTTCAGAAGGGCGGCAAGAAATCGCAGCATGAAAACCACTGCGCCTGCACACAATGATGTGAAGACAAATTTCATTCTGAACGGCCGGTCACAGGTGTCAGAAAGAGGCCGCGAAAAACATTTGACAACCTCAGGCGCACACATGCGTTAACAATGCCCTACGGCGCGTGCGGCTGAGGTGAACAACCTAACAATGCCAGAGGTTAGCAACCCCACTCTGCCTCGCCAGGTCTCGCGAAATATCGTTTGGAGTCCTGGCGCTCCTCTTCCAGGGAGTCGAGTTCCAGCAACGCCAGGCGTGCTGCAGCGACCATGCTGTTCTTTTCGTCCTGCGGTACATCGTTCCACGGCTGCCTAGCTTGAAGGACACGAGAATGAAAGTCCGGTGCCAGAGCGTGATGGTAATGGTGGAAGAGTTCTGCCAACTGTTCAGCGGATATTTCTTGAACCGACATCAGAAACTGCCTTTCCTCGTAAGTCGGCCTATTTATGAAAAGCGCCTAGAGCGTGGACACCAACTTCTGCGCGCGGCGCAATTTCAGTGGCCGAACTTCATTCCATACGAGGAGGCATAAGGCGCGAATAAAAAGTTCATAAGAGGTTCGTAAAGACAAAACGTCATTCCCTTACGAAATCTTTATGTGCCGAGATGGCTGTTTCTTCGAGGACATTGCCGGGGTTGGCAAACTTGCAGGTTCAATCGCCCGGCTGGAAGCGATACCCCACCCAGGGTTCAGTAACGATATAGCGGGGAGCGCCTTCGTCGAATTCGACCTTTTTGCGCAACTGGCCTATGAAAACCCGAAGGTACTCTGGCTGTTCTACGCTGTTCGGTCCCCAAACTGCCGCCAGCAGGGTGCGGTGGGTTATCACCTTCCCGGCGTGCTTTGCGAGATACACCAGGAGATCGAATTCCTTCGGGGTCAACCGAACTTCCCGATTCCTGACGCTGACAGTTCGAGCAGGGATATCGACGCAGAAGTCCCCGATTTTAATTACTGGCATGTCGGGTTGCTCCGGCGCCGAGGCTCTCCGAAGTGCCGCACGTATGCGTGCCAGGAGTTCATTGATGTTGAAGGGTTTCGTTACGTAATCATCTGCACCGGCGTCGAGTGCCTCCACCTTGATCGGCTCCTCACCTTTTACCGAAAGAACGATAATCGGAATACGCGACTGCGTCCGAACGCGACGACACAGCTCCAGACCATCCATATTTGGCATTCGCAGATCAGTAATGATCAAATCCGGTGGCCAGGTTTTCATCAGGTGAAGCGCCTCCTCGCCATCTGACGCGGTTCGGATACCGTAGCCGTGACTCGATAAGGTCGTTTTGAGCACACGAGTGATCTGCGCCTCATCGTCGACCACAAGAATGTTTCCCTTAGCCAAGGAATTCGGCACGGTGTCTCATTTCATTTCCTGCGTGACAATGTGCACGTCCACTGATGGAGCGTCGCGTAAGAACTTGTGTATCGCCGAAAGGTATAGATACCTTCGCCAGCTCCTTTGGGCCGATCGCCCGAATACAACCTGCGTAATGTGCTTGTCTCGGACAATCTTAGCCACTTCCTCCGCCACGCTCTTTCCCTTTGCGCGGACCACTTTGGCGCCCAAGTTTTCGGCAAAATGGAGATTTTGAGACAGGCTGCGTTGGTCTTCCGGCCGCTCGTCTTTGCCAATATCAATATAGATAACCACCAACTCTGCCTCGATTCGTTGCGCCATCCGGGCTGCCCGGGCGATCAGGTATTGCGCGGCTGGACTGGAACTGACGCACACCGCAATGCGCTCTCTGATGCCAAGGTTCTTGCCTAATCCTTCTTTCTCCAGGTACGACTCAAGACTCCGATCTACCGCTCGCGTGACTTGCTGCAAGGCTACTTCACGAAGCGCAATCAGGTTGCCGGGACGGAAGAAATGATCAAGCGCCTTCTCGGCGCGGTCGAGCGGGTAAATATCGCCACGGCGCATTCGCGTCTGCAGAGCTTCTGGGGTTAGGTCCGCAAGTACGATCTCATTGACTCTCTGTATCACCCAATCAGGCACAGTCTCCCGCACATGAATTCCGGTGATGTTAAGAATCATGGGCATCAAGCTTTCGATGTGCTGCACGTTCATGGTCGACAGCACATCAATGTCCGCATCCAGCAACTCCATTACATCTTCATAACGCTTGGCGTGCTTGCTGCCCTCAATATTTGTGTGGGCCAACTCATCCACCAAAACAACCTGGGGCTTTCGGGCGAGGATAGCGTCCACATCCATCTCTTCGAAGGAGGCACCCTTGTATTGCATATTGCGCCTTGGCACGGTTTCCAATTTTGAGGCTAATTCGGCGATGCCCTTCCGCCCGTGCGTTTCCACGATCCCAATGACCACGTCTTCACTGCGGCTGTGGCGCCGGATGCCCTCACTCAGCATGTTGAACGTCTTCCCGACGCCGGGCGCATAGCCCAGGAAGAGCTTGAAAACCCTTTCCTTCTTCTGCGGCGCGGTTTCTTCCAGCCACTGCTCGGGTGTTTTCGCCATGCCACGTATTATCCTCAGCGATCGGTCCTACATCGAATAGACTAAAATCTGTCGCGTGAAAAGGGCAACTGACACTCCGATCCTACGCTTTGCCGCATCGACTGCGGTCGTGTCCGCACTCGTCTTTGTGTACTTCAGATGGCTGCATGTCAATCCGGCGACGGTCGGATTCAGCTTTCTGCTGGCGATCTTGCTGATATCCGCTGCCTGGGGTTTGCGCTACGCAATTTACACCGCAATTCTCGCGACTGTGGGTTACAACTATTTCTTTCTGCCACCGCTATTCCGCTTCACAATTGCCGATCCCCAAAACTGGATAGCGCTCTTCGCCTTTCTGGTAACCGCGGTTGTTGCCAGCCAGCTCTCAGAACGCGCGCGCCGCGGGACCCTCCACGCAGACCAACGTCGGCACGAGGTCGAACGACTGTATTCCTTTAGCCAACAATTGTGGGTCAGCGAAAATGTCTTCGAGCTTTTGAACGTCATTCCCAAACACATCGTAGACTCCTTTGAGGTAAGCGGGGCAGCCCTTTTCCTGGAAGGCAAGCAAGAAGCCTATTTTTTTGATGGAGTCAGTAGGTCGCTGTTTCCAATCGAGCAACTGAAGGCCATCAGCGATCGTGGAGAACCGGTACTCGACCGGGATCATCGAATCTGCTATATGCCGTTGCGAATGGGCGTGCGATCCGTAGGCGCCCTCGGTCTCGCTGGCTGCGACCTCTCTCGTGAAAGTCTGGAAGCGATTGGCAGTCTGGCTGCGATCTCTATCGAGCGTGCGAATACAGTCGAGAGACTGACTCGAAGCGAAGCAGCACGGGAGAGTGACCGCCTCCGGTCGGTGCTGCTGGATTCGGTAACGCACGAGTTCCGGACTCCCTTGACGGCGATCAAAGCGTCGGCTGAAACATTGCTGTCCGACGTGGAGTTGGAAAGGCCGCAGCGCAAAGACCTCCTGGCCGTCATCAATGAGGAAAGCGACAGGCTAAACCGCCTCGTCGGCGAAGCCGCAGAAGTAGCGCAACTGGATTCGCATCAATTCCACCTTCGCCTGGGAACGCACTCCATCCGCGAGGCCATTGATGCTGCGGTCCAACATTCCGAACAGGCACTGCGGCGCCATGTTCTTGAAGTTACAATTTCGCAGGCTCTGCCTTCAGTTCGAATGGACGTTGACCGGATCGCTGAAGTGCTTACGCATCTGCTGGAGAACGCCGGCAAGTACTCTCCGCCAGAGACTCCGATTCACATCACTGCCGAACTGCGCGATTCTGAAGTCGTTACAAGTGTGGCCGATCACGGTCCCGGGGTGAACGAAATGGAACAGGAAATGATTTTTGAGAAGTTTTACCGTGGACGGGATCAGCGAATGATTATCCAGGGCACAGGCATGGGATTAGCGATCGCAAAAGCGATTGTCGAACTCCACGGTGGAAAAATGGGAGTCACGAGCCAACTGGGTCGGGGATCACTCTTCTACTTCTCCTTGCCAGTGACCTAATGCAGGCCTCGCTCGCAGCACCCGTCTGTTGTTAGTGCGTGATCGTTATAACGTTTTGGGAAGAACAACTCGGACGCCACTGAAGCATTGAATTACTGGCGTCCCCGACGGGATTTGAACCCGTGTTACCGCCGTGAAAGTCGTCCTAGAGTTCGTAACTGATTGAAATTAAACGGTACGGATAGCGCTCTAGGGCCCTTATCGGACTGTGGAGACGGGTTATCGGACTGTTAACGGACTGTGATGGCCAGGTGCCAAGGAGCCTGAAAGTCATGGACCCAACGCTTCTTTCCCTGCTGGATTCGATCCCGCAGAAATCACCTCGCTCCAAACTCGAAACTCACCGCGAACTGATTCGCCAGCTTCGTCGCAAGGGTTGCACCTATCGCGACATCGTTCGCATCCTTCACGAACGCGTCGGACTTGAGGTGGCAGTTAGCACAATTCATTCCTTCGTAAAAGTTCGCGCCAAGCACCGAAAGCAGGTGCAGTACGAACTCCCACCACTCGAACCGGAATTGTCCGTGAACACTCGTATAAGTCCCGACGACGTTGCATCTCGAATCGCGGCGCTCAAAGCAAAACCAGTCGAGCAGAAAGCAAAACCCAAGCACTTTCACTTTGAGGAAAGCGAGCCGTTGAAACTCGTCAGCCAAGGAGGATCGCGATGAACGCCCAAATAAAGAATAAGCGAGTAGTTTTCACGATGGGTGGCAAAGGCGGGGTTGGCAAAACCGGCCTGATGGTCGCCCTGGCCGAGTGGTTCGAAGCCCATGAGATTCCGTTCACGCTGCTCGACCTCGATACGGAAAACAAGGCACGGGGCTCGCTCAAGCACTTCTTCAACGGGTCAGTAGGGAAGGTGAATATTCACACGCCAGCCGGCCTCGACGCGTTCGTAGATCATCTCGAATCGGGCGCGGCGATCATCCTCGCCGACATGGGAGCCGGTTCAGGGCAAGTAGCGAGTGACTGGTTCGACGCGATGCATGAGGATGTCGCGGCTACCGGCGCGCGTTTCACCGCTGTGGGTGTTGTCACGTCAGACCCGGCAAGTGTTGAGAGTGTCCTCGCATGGGCGAACCGACTGCAGAGTCGGGCACAATATCTGATTGTCCAGAATGCGACAAGTCCCCAGGCAGACTTCAGCTACTGGGACTCGGCTGAGCAAGCCATTCGTTTCCGCGAAGCGCTGTCGCCGACCGTGATTCGGATGGAATTTCGTTTGGCAGAACTGGAGAACCCAGCCCGTCAACACGGTATCCGCCTTGGCCAGGTTGCCACAAGGCAAAATGCAATCAACGAACTGAAGCGTGCTTCCATAGTGATGCGTGCCGAAAGTTACCGGCGACGGCTCTTCTCCGAATTCGACCGGGCAAAGGAGATATTTCTCCCATGAACGCCGATCAGGAACTCCTAAATCTGGCGGGCGCTGAGTCCGAGAACCAAAGCCTGTTCGATGAACTGGCAGGACTAGTGCCCGCTGAACGACAAGCGGAATACTATAGGGTCATCGCACACACTCGCACCCTCAGTCCAAACGACGAGGTGCTCCGCGTATTGGAAGCGATGGGTATCCTGGCGCTTCTCACCCGAGAAACGCCCGCTGCTATCGCGGCGGAACGGAAGTCTTTGCAGAAGATTCTAGAAAATGCTCTATCTAAGGCTGGTGAAGTCGAGAAGCGAATGGCAGCATACACGTCACGGCTTGAGTCACGCATTGCGCAATTGCCGAAGGAATTGGAAACAGGTTTGGACCCGCCAGGCATAGCGAAACTGCTGGGCGAGAGCCTGCGACAGTGCTTCCAGCAGTCCGGTCTGCCGGATACGGCCAAAACACTTGACCAGTCCTGTTCTGAAATGAACTCCGTTCAGGAGCAACTTGTGAACGTGCTACGAGAAGTGGCTCACCCTGACATCGGAGTGATCGAAAAGGTCAGAAGCGCCAACGACTCGCTCCTGCGGAGCATGACCACTAGGGCGCAGCAGATGGACGATTTCCTTGTTAGGCTGGAAAAGCAGGTCTGGGCTATTTGGCTGCCTGTCATTGCCAGTGCTGCTCTAGCACTGGGATTCGCGTTGGGTACGTGGTTTGCCAACGTGCGACAAGGAACGCCGGAAACGTCAAGTACCACTCAGTCACAACAGATGCCAACGTCGGAAGTTCCTGCGCAGCAAGTCGTTCCGCAGCGCAACACAAAGCATCATTGAGATGGGGCTAGGTCGCCAGGGAGTTCACAAGAGACATGCCGAACGTATGGTTCACGGCGGATTTTCATTTCGGGCATAACAACATAATTCGCTACTGTAATCGACCGTTTCGAAGCGTCGAGGAAATGGATCAAACGATCCTCGACCGTCTCAACGCCTCCGTTAAGGCCAATGACATCCTCTATTTCCTTGGGGATTTCTGCATCGGGAGCAAGGTGAAGGCTCTGGAGCACCGCAAGCAGATTCGCTGCAAGAAAATCTTTGCGGTGCCGGGAAATCACGACAAACAAATTCGCAAACTGACCGAGGAGTTCTCTTGGCTCAGCAACCTTGCGGAAATCTCCATACATGGCCAACCCATCGTGATCTGTCACTACGCCATGCGGGTCTGGAATCGCTCCCATCATGGAGCGTGGCACCTGTACGGACATTCTCATGGGAACCTTCCCGACACACCTACTTCCCTTTCCATGGATGTCGGCGTTGACACGCACGATTTCCGCCCGTGGCATTTCGACGAAATCAACTTGCTGATGACTGAAGGCAAAGCGGCTGAGCGAGCTACGCCGTACTGATCCATTGAATATCCACTAGTTCAGGGTTCGTTCGAGCTGTAGGCACTCTCCAAACTTAGGAACCCACAATTCGCCGCTTTGAGTCGCGGTCCTCAGCAAGACGTTCGCAATCGGCAGTAACACTTTTCCCCGAAGGGGATTTCTGGACAGCCTCAAAGTGCGCGATCAAGTGTCGCACCCGCTCCGCCGTGACTCAGGCAGAAGCAGCAATCGCAATCGCCACCTCTCCATCGGTAAACACCAGCCGACATACCGGTATTTATCTGACGTCGATGAGCGCATTGGCTATTTCGCATCATTCCAAGATTGGACTAAGCAGTTAGGGAGCGCTTCCAGAGCATTTCGCCCCAGAATATGGAAACCAGATAGATGGCGAAGGCAACGGCCAAGACCCAAAGTCCTGACCTCGCTGCTCCAATCCCAGCAAATCCACCCAAGAGTACCTGTGCTACCCCGAAACGGGGATCCCCTCCGACGAAACGCCATCTACGCTGGTTCGCCCGCTGTCTCAGCGAAGGGTATCGTCCGACTGCGAGAGCGACCAAGCCAAAGGAAACACCTGTTCGTAGACTTAGGAGTGAAACCATGACGGCGAGCGGGATCAGGAACGTCATGTCCTGCGTGACCAATAGCTTCCAACCTGCTATCGGCAGGAGGCGATAGCGCAGCAACGCTCGCCCTTCATCCAGGCGCTGCATGCGTTGCGCAACCGTGCTCATTGCTATACCCACAACTAACGACAGCACAGGAAATGCTGTGGGCTCTGGTGCCCGCCCAAACAGCCGATACAACGTTCCGATAACAGCGATGAGCACCGCGACCCAGAAGTCGAGGGTTCCTTGCAATTCTCGCCACATCTCTTGCGCGATTCCGCCGACCTCGAAGCGCGCCCTTGAGAGGCCGAGGCTTGCAGGAATTCGTAGTATGAAGGGGAGACGGCTAACGGCGAAAACCGTCGTATGGACGATAAGTGCCAGGAGAACGAAGAATAAAGCTGCGGCTAAGCCCATCCAGAACAGGTAGCCAAAAAACAACACGACAAATAATGGATTCAACGCAAAACTTACGGAGCTGAGCAAGAGTCGCTCTCTACCTGTCAGTGGCCACGTAGCCACCCGCTCAGGAGGCAATCGATGCTGCGTATCCACTGAAAAGGTAACCAGCAGAGGCGCAAGCAGGACAATCTGAAAGAAGAACGTACTCCAGAATTTCACCCTCAGCGTCCCCCCGCTTGCAGTAAGAATAAGGAGGATGCAGAACAGGAAGTTATTGGTACGCACGGAAGAAACGCTGCCTAGTTCCTTCAACATCAGTTTTTTCAACAGGGACAGAAGGGCTAGAATCTGAGCCAATCCGGCAACTCCGGCTGGGCCTTGCCAGCGATGCTGAAGTACACCTCCTCAACTCCTGCTTCTGTGGGTGACGGGTTGAAATCTGATACAACTCGACCTTCATAAAGAATGACGACGCGGGTGGCTAACTTTTGCACGACCGACAGGATGTGAGAGGTGAGCAGGATCGTAACGCCATTGCGGGAGAGCTGGCTAAACAGCATTTGAATGGCAGCGGAAGATGCGGGATCGATACCCTCAAACGGCTCATCCAGCAGTACAAACCTCGGCTTGTGCAGGAGGGCCATAGCCAGGGCGGTCTTCTTCCGCATGCCGAACGAGCAATTGCGTGCAACGGTGTGGCGTCCTTGGGTAAGATCGAGCAGCCCCAGCAAATCCGCTGCTCGAGCTGCTGTTTCGCTCATTGTGAGTCCATAAATTGGTCCAACTGCCATCAGGTTCTCGATGACCGTCAAAGACTCGAACAGCCCGAGCCCCTCGGGGAGTACACCCAGATTCCGCCGAATCCTGACTCCATGATCCCGGAAACTCAGTCCGCCGATGAACACGGAACCGCTGTCTGGCTCCTCTAATCCTGAGAGCAGGCGTAGCAGCGTGGACTTGCCAACGCCGTTGGCCCCTAAGAGGGCACAAATGCCAGGCTCTACAACGAGGTCTATGCCTTGAAGAACCGGTTTAGAGGCATAGCTCTTCGTCGCAGCTCTGCAGTCAATCACTCTGTTGTTCCCCACTAATGGCCCTGTATTCACTCCGCTCTCAACGCCTCCATCGGCTCTGTCTTCCCTGCGCGTATCGCCGGCCTGAGGGTAGCCACCAGCAGGGGCGCCAGCAGGACCAGCAGGGATGCAAGGTAAAGCCGCAGATCATCCGGTTGCACCCCGTACAACTGACTGCGTAATAGCCTGTTCGCCGCCAGCGAGACCACAGTACCGGTCGCCAGGCCTATCGCTGCCGGGACCATCACCCGCCGCACGAAAAGTCGTGTAATGTCACTCCGCGTCGCTCCGAGTGCCATCCGGACGCCAATCTCCTGCGTGCGCTGCGCAGCAAAATGCGATACCACTCCATAAATTCCAACGCAGGCCAGCAGCAATGCGATCCCGGCAAATGACGCAACCACCGCTGCGTTCAGCCGTGGTTGCTCCACAGCATCGCTTAGTAGCTGATCCATCGTCTCGATCTCGCCTACCGACTGCCGCGGGTCTGCCTGGTATACCTGCTCACGGATCGACTTTGCGAGTTGCTCCGGCGGCACCTTCGTCCGCACCATAAAGTAGCGATGCCACCCGCCATGGGCGTTCGCAGGCCAGTAGACAACCGGTCCAGGCTCTGCCGCGATCGTTCCTGATACCCCTCGCACATCGGCAACCACCCCCACAATCTCGTGCGCCTGTCCATCCAGGAGCAGATGATGTCCGATTGGATCTCCCTTCGGCAGATACTCCCGCACCAGGGCCTCGTTCACCAGGAACGGCGGCACGGTCAAGATCTGGTCCGCTGCGGAAAAATCTCTCCCTGCCAGCAATGGCGTCCCGATCGCCACCAGCAGATTCCCGGCGATATTCCGGATTTCCGCGCTGATTGCCGGCTGATTGGCAACTTGCGGCAGCCAGTCCGCGTTGAAGCTGCCGCGCACATGAAAATCGGTCACTGGCGGCGCACTGATCTGCCCCGCAGCCTCTACTCCAGGGAGACTTTCAATTCGTTGTTGCACGTCGTTGTAGAAATTGGCTACCGCTTCGGGCGTCGTGTCCCACGGCAACAGCACCCGAACCGTCAGCAGGTGTTCCGGCTCAAATCCCAGTGGCTGCTTCATCAAGTTCCACAGCGACTCCGCCAGAAGCGACGCACCAACCAGCAGCACAAGAGACAGACCTACCTGCACCCCCACCAGGACGCTGCGCAACCAGTTGCCCGCTGCTCCTCCGAGGCGTGTGTCACCCTGCTTGAGCGCGGAATGCAACTGCACCTTCCGTGTCTCCAGCACCGGAACCACTCCGAATACGATTCCAGTTGCCACCGAAATCAGCAGAGCGACCCCAGTCACAATACCGTCCATGTGAATCGTGCCTGACTGCCCCAGAATCCCGGGCAGACTGGTAGCGGCGATGCGAGTCAGCACAAATGCCAGGAGGATTCCCGTACCGCCGCCTGCCAACGCAAGGAGCACACTCTCCACACAAAACTGAAAAGCCACGCGCCGTCCCGAGGCACCCAGCGCCCGCCTTAGAGCGACCTCTCGCTGCCGAGTCGTCGCCCGAGACAAGAGCAGGTTGGCCACATTGATGCAAGCGATCATCAGCAGCAGCGCAGACGCGATCAGCAAGGCAACCAGTGCCGGTTGCACGTTACCGTACCAGTGCTCGCGCAGCGTCTCGCTCGTGAACCTCCACGCGCCGTCGCTAGACGGATACTCTCTCCTGAGCTGCTCCCCGATCTGATCCAGATCGCCCTGAGCTTGCGCCAGGGTTACGCCCAACCGCAACCTCCCAAATACATTGGCGTCCCGCTGGTCGTCGCCCCGATCATTGCCCCAACTATTCGGAGTAGACTGCGCCGCGTGCCACAGCTCCACGTCTCCCGACGCTGAAAAACCTCGCGGCATCACGCCCACAATCGTCGCCGTCTGCTGCCCCAGCTTCACCTGTTCTCCGATGACGTTCGGATCGCCTCCGAAGAGCCGCTGCCATCCGGGATAGCTCAACACCACGGTTTGCGGGGCATGGGGCGCGTCGTCTCTCGCATCGAATACGCGCCCTAGCATCGGCGCCGTGGCGAAGACATCCCAGAATCCTGCATTCGCTCCCGCTCCCTTCACATAAACAGGCAACTTCTTTCCCGCTATCAGGGTGCTCTCGTCGAAGTACAAGATTGCCAGACTGGAGAAGCTTCGGTTTCGCGCTGCAATGTCATAAAATCGCGGACCCGTCATCAGCCCACCAGCAGACCGCCCGGTAATCCGTGTGTCGTGAATCGCGACAATTCTCTCCGACTGTGGATAAGGCAAGCTCCTGAGCAGCGTCGAATACATCACCGTGAATATCGTTGTCGTCGCCGCAATCCCCAGTGCCATCGTCAACACTACGACGAGTGTGAACCCCAGCGAACGCCTCATCTGTCGCAGCGAAAATCGCGTGTCCTGCATCAGGCATTCCAGCAAGGGCAATCCCTCCTCTGCGTGGTACTGCTCTCGGATCGCTTCCGTGGCGCCAAGCTTCATCCGCGCCCGCCGCCGCGCCTCTTCCTCGCTCATTCCGGCCTGTATATTGGCTTCCGCCTCCCGCGCCACGTGGTCTTCCAACTCTTCACGCAGCCTCTGATCGCCGCGCTGGCCAGTGACAAGATTGCGCAGACGGATCAGGAATCTATTGAGAGTCTTCATGCCAGATCCTCAGCTTTCACTTCAAAGAACCGTGCGATGATCGCCGCGGTTTGCTCCCAATCGCGCTTCTCGGCTTCGAGGAGCTTATGCCCCGCACGCGTCAGACGATAAAAACGGGCGCGCCGATTGTTCTCAGAAGTTCCCCAGTCCGACTCAACCGCGCCCTCCTGTTCCAGCCTCAGCAGTACCGGGTAGAGAGTGCCCTGGTTAACGAAGAGCTTGTCGCCGCTGATCTGCTCGATCCGCCTAGCAATGCCGTACCCGTGCTGGGGTCCGAGCACGTTAAGCGTTTTCAGCACCATCAGGGCCAGCGTCCCCGATTGCACGTCCTTCTTGGTCTTCGTGAACATTTGACATCACCACATTTCACATTTTGGCTACCAACAGGAGAATGGCACATTCCCATTGGGAAAACAACAGAAGTTGAGTTCAGGCCGACTCGCTCATCCAGCGCGTGGCGATTCGCGTATCGCAAGCGTACGATTTCTTACGTTTGGTGTGGTGACCCCAAATAGATCCTGAGAAACGCGCAGATGGTCAGGAGACGCTGGAGTGGTTGACGCTGTTGCCACGGCCAAAGGAGGCCGTTGCAATGGCGCGAAAGGCAAAAGCGAAGCGGAAGCGAGCTCCAAAAACCATCTTAAAGCTTCCGGATCTTGAGCAGTCCAAATTGGCCGTGCTCAACAGCCTCACCTCACCCAGTTCTCAGCGCTCCTACGACCACGCGATTCGCGAGTTCATTGACTGGTATTGCTCGGAGCCACGACTGGCTTTCAACAAAACGGTTGTAACGCGATATCGAATTTCGCTGGAGCAGCGTCATTACGCTCCGTCAACAATCAACCTGCGATTGGCAGCAGTACGTCGACTCGCATACGAAGCCTCCGATTGTGGCCTACTAAGTCCCGATCTGGCCGCCGGCATTCGCAGGGTGAAGGGCGCCCGCCGGCTCGGCGTTCGAATCGGCAACTGGCTGACCGCCGAAGAGGGCAAGCGACTGATCGGCGCATTTGGCGCATCGAGTCCAAAGGAGCTGAGGAACCGAGCCATGATTGCTGTCCTGATCGGCTGCGGCCTGAGAAGGGCGGAAGCTGCTGCCTTGAATCTGGAAAATGTTCAACTCCGAGAAGGACACTGGATGATCGCAGATTTGAATGGAAAAGGCGGTCACATCCGCACGGTCCCGATGCCCGACTGGGTGAAGAGAACAACCGATGAGTGGACAGTGTCCGCTGGACTCACTTCAGGCCCACTTTTCAGGGCCATCAACAAAGCAGGCCGGACGTGGGGAAATGGATTTACGCCAAAGGTGATTTGGTCGATCGTTAGAGAGGGAGCTGCGAGCTGCGGCCTGACAGGGCTCGCTCCACACGATCTGCGTAGAACGTGTGCTCGCCTCTGTCATCAGGCAGGAGGTGAGCTCGAACAGATCCAGTTTCTCCTCGGACACGTTTCCATCGAAACTACTGAGCGCTACCTGGGCTGCAAGCAGCGCCTTCAAAATGCGGCAAACGATGCCATCGGACTTGAACCCGGAGCCTCATGAGCCTGAGGTCATCACTACCGAACGGCCGACTTACCGGGACTGATCGATTTTTCTCCAAAAAAGTCGCAGTGCCAATCCCGACTAAAATTCCAAATGCTGCTGGAAGAACGGCAACACATCAGCAATTGCGCGACCCTCTGCGCCCCAGTAGGGATCCGCGTCCCAAAGCCCGTTGTACTCCTCGGCTTCGTGCACAATGCCAAACTCATTCAGCTTGTGCGTGAGCGCATGGTTCGCGTACACGTGGTCCCAGATCGCATCGTTGCGCGACCAGTCAAACTTGAAACCGCGCAGCGTCTTCAGATTGTCCGCGTACTGCGGGATCATCGACTCCAGAAAGAAGCTATCTCTTAGACGCGCGGTGAGCTTCGAGTCGATCACCAACTTTCCTCCCTCCCGATGCGCAGGCAGATCAACATAGAGCGGTGGCTTCTCCGGGTTCGGCAAGTGGGCTTGAAAGATCGATGTAAAGATCGCAGAGAATCCATCCTTCTTCACCTCATCCAGAGAAGCCGCATGCGCGAGCAAATCCCAATTAGGCCTTGAATCCATAATCTGCACGCCTGATCCTGTGCCCACGGGATTCATGCCGTAGATCGAACCAAAGACATCCGTATGCTTCATGCCGATGCGGATGGCACCATAAGCTCCCATGTGGTGTCCCACAACTCCGCGCGCATCCCGCGTCGGTATCGTGCGGAATCTGGCATCGACATAGGGGACAAGCTCCTGCACCACAAAGTCTTCCCAGTTTCCGGTTACAGGAGAATTCACAAACCACGAAGCTCCCAGTGGAGTCGTCATATCCACAGAGACAAGGATGAAGCTGCGAACTGTGCCTCGCGCGATTGCGCGGTCGAACAGAGCCTGCGCGCCGCTCTTATCGAAAAGCGTTCGATATCCATCCATTGGGCTCGGGAAAAAGTAGAGAACCGGATAGCGCTTCGACGCTCCGTCATACCCAGCCGGCAGATACACCACCAGCTTACGGTCGGGGCTTACGCCAATCTTGTTCCCCTCAAAGTTCTTCGAATGAATCACTCGCTCCACAATCTGGCTCTTGCTCCCATTGCTTTGAGCGACTGCGGAAACCGCACTCAAAAGGAGTGCGCAGAGAACCGTTACAAACGGTTTCTTGTGCGTCTTCATGGCGCCACCCTTTTGTTGGAGAGATCCGATCGTTCTGCATGAGCCACAAGCCACCATACGGGCAGGAACAAGAACCAGTTCCGCATGTACATGCCGCCCCAAACCAACATCAGCGCAGTCATGGCTATTGCCATCGTCAGCGCTGTCCTATGGGACAAACGAGCACGACGTACTCCCTCCACCGCACCGACCACACCTGGTAGCAGAAACAAGAGCACGCACAGACGCGAGAGAGACGTGTCCTGAAACCGAAGCACACAGGAGAGGCACGGAATCGCGCACAGAATGCCGCTCACCCATCGCGTCTTCCCAGAGAGTGACCCCGCCACAAATCCGCTCGTCCACGCCCACGACAGCATCAGCAGAGCTTTACAGAGCACGCTGCCATACCCACGCTCGCCGCGCAGAAGATGACGCGAGTCCACCGATAGCCCAAAGGACACGCCCAGTAAGAGCAAACTGCCCGCGAAGGCCACGCCGCTCGCAACCCACGGCTGCCACGCGCGCCAAAGCTCCATCTGCTGCCGCACCACAAGTGCCAGCACAGACCTAAGGGCGCTCCATCCACTGGCGCCCGTTTCTGCCAGATCGCCCAGCACCGCATCCCGATCCTTCGGCGCAAGCAAGATCGCCGCCATCTCTGCCAGTGAACTCATGACGCACGTTCCGGCTTGCCCGTAGCCCATGAAGCGTTACGGCTTACGCGCATCATCGCTTCGTAAAACTCCTTCGCTGCATGCATGCCCTTCGGCGTTACGCGCACCATGCGCTTTGCTCTGCCGCCGCGCTGGGCCGTGGCCTCGCCCATCCACGTCTTGAGCAGGCCCTTCTTCTCCAGTCGCTCAATCGTCGTGTACAAAGCCCCAATCGAGCAGTTTAGGCCTGCGACCTTTTCAATCTCTTCACGAATGGCCGCACCATAGGCGCTCTCGCCAAGGCCAGCTGCTGCGGTCACCAGAACGTATTCAAATTCACCCAGCATTATATGTACTGCATTGTGTAGGTAATCAAAGATGTTTGTCAAGCCTTGTCCACAAACTGATTTGAACTCTTGCAAAGTCGTCTTTCGGCGACTGCGCAGATTAGTAACGAGAAACGCGCTTGTAGCCACCGAACTATCAACGCGCTACTGATTGGCCAGAAGCGGGCTTCTGGTAGGTGTCCTATGAGCTTGTCCAACAACTGGTGACTGGCCGCGGCGTCGACTTAGGCTGGCCTCGAGTCTCACATTTTCAGCGCGGGGTGGTTTTTCGCAATCCAGTCTTCGACTTCAACGTAAAACTGTCTTGCTTGGACGAGGATCTCTTTTGCTTCCGTGTCCGTCGCAACATTGGAGAAAGTATAGTCGATAGTATTTCGTTTCCGTCGGCATGTCTCAAAATAGTCTGCGTACTTGTGCGCGGCTTTACCCAACACCAGTTTCGTACTTTCCAAGGACACCCGGTGGTGTCCGACTTTGCTCACGATCCGATACCCCGCACAGGCAATGGCCATATTCGCCGCCTGGAGCGCAGCGTTGTAAGCGGTCGCGAACTTCCGATCCGCTGATAAGCCAGCAAGGCCCGCGTCGGCGAGGTCGCGGGCGATGAGGGCCCGCATATTGTCTAATTCCTTCTTGGAGGTTTTGTGTTTCTGGGCTTCCTTATTTGCCAACAAGCTCGTCCAAGTCACTCTGGCCTCCTTTCACGAACTGTTTCCGTCCTCGTAAAACGGCGGCAAGGAAATGGTCACCCGATTTGATTTTCTCCCGAAACTCCTCTGGGGAATAGGCCGTGACGTTGACCTCTCTTCCCAGCCGCGCCTCCGCCTTGCGGAGTGCCGGAGACAAGTCAGCAAGACCTGCTCTGCCAATCACCATCACATCCACATCACTCATCGCATGTTCCCGGCTTCGTGCCACGGAACCATAGATAAAAGCACTCTGAATCTTGTTCCCAAACGGCTTTAGTATCTGCTCCAAGATCGGAGCCAGCCCTGCAGTTTTTTCGAACAACTGCTGCAGGTCTCGGAACACTGGGGACTGGGTCTCCGCCTTGAAATAAGCCCTTGTGCCTTCCCGACGATGCACCAATATTCCGCTTGCCACCAGAGACGATAACTCCCGCTGAAGGCTCGACGGGCTTGTGCCTAAACGGCCGGCGAGTTCCGAAAGATACCACCACTTATCTGGCTGGCCGAGCGTAGCCGCGAGGAGGCCCTGCCGGACTTGTGGGAACAACGCAGTCAGCACGGAAGAGTTACGCATACTGCGTATATTATTACGCATATTGCGTAACCATGTCAACCGTTAAACGAACAGGATTGTCTGCGGCGAGCGTTGAGTAATCTAAAGTGGGAGTTCAGATTGCTCATGTCCGTTCGAATCGGAATCGGACGCAATTCGAACGGACTCGAATGCTGTTCGCCTTCGTGCGAGCACCGTTCGGCGGTCCCAGGACGGCCTGCACCGACCTAAGCCGAAGGCTTAGGGATGGTGTCTCTTTGGAAAACGAATTGGTTTCTTCTCGAATGGCCTCTGCTGCGCCAAATCTGCATCAGTCGTGGTTAGCCTGCGGTTCCAAGGCTGGCCGCCGAAAAACGCGTGCACTACCAACGGTTTCATGCTAAATTGACTTTGTGAAGCGCCTGCTTCAATTTCGATCGTCATTACGACTCAGTCCATCCCGACTGAGTTATTAACTCCTGCACAATTTATAGCCTCAGGCCCGTGGCGGAACTGGCATACGCAGCTGCCTCAAGAGCAGCCTTTTGTGGGTTCAAATCCCACCGGGCCTACCAGAATTCCTTTGTTCTTTGACAATTCAACGGAGAGTGGGCCGGACGGTAAGGCACTTGTCTGCTAAACAAGGGCGCTCGCAAGAGGCTAACGGGTTCAACTCCCGTACTCTCCGCCATGCGGAAGGTACTGCTGAATGGCCGGCAACTGGTCCTGAAAACCGGGGCATCGTGATGAGCGATGGGCGTTCGATTCGTCTACCTTCCGCCAAGTCTGCACAGGTGCGTGAGCCCGGCCGAAACGGACCGGCTGTAACCCGGTCTCCCCGAGTGGGACGCGGAGGTTCAAATCCTCCCCTGTGCACCAGTGCCAGCGTGCGCGAAATTGGAATAGCGGCCTGTCTTAGAAACAGGTGTTTGAGAGTTCGAATCTCTCCGCTGGCACCAGAATTCTTGATCCGCCGAGATTATTGCAGCGTCGGCGGTGCATACGGCTAATACAAATGAAAATGACATCTGAATTCGATGACGCACCAGACTTCATCAGGTATGTCG
>JBAVAV010000012.1:0-2484 GCA_049585895.1 Candidatus Sulfotelmatobacter sp.
ATCCTGCCGGATGGAAAAACGGGTGGATTTCAGCGGGAAGCCGTCCCGCTCATGCGCGCGGGAGATTACGGCAAGGCGCTGCTGCTGGTCACGTCGCGAGTGGCGAAGGTGATTGCCGACGATGCCGGCGTTCAACTGACCAACCTACAAGCGGAGGCGCCTGTTGAACGCGATAACCAGCCCGGTGGACACTTATCGATCGGTGCGATTGTAGGCATTGGCATCGTCATATTGATCATCCTCTTTACTCCCTTGCGGGGCGTCTTATTCTGGATTCTGTTTTCGGGAATGTTTGGGGGCGGAGGCCGTGGTTATGGCGGGGGTTTTAGTGGCGGTGGTGGCGGGTTTGGCGGGGGTGGTGGTTTCGGCGGATTTGGCGGTGGGGGTATGTCCGGCGGTGGTGGAGCGAGCAGTAGCTGGTAGCAAGCGAGGGTGCAAATGGTTCCGAAGAAAACGATTAGCGAATTTGTCAACCGGTTGCGAGCGGCGGCTGGAACAAACCTGGAGAGCGTGATCCTGTTCGGATCGGCGGTCGCGGGAGATTTTTATCCCGAGTTCTCCAATGTGAATCTGTTCTGCGTGGTGCGCGACGCCTCATTCGCGGCATTGCAGGCCCTGGCCCCGGCCGTGAAGTGGTGGGACAAGCAGAAGCAGCCGCCGCCGCTGTTCATGACCCGTGAGGAAATCGAGCGCTCCACCGATGTGTTTACGATTGAATTGCTGGACATGCAACGGCACCACCGTGTTCTCTTCGGCGAAGACATACTCCAGGGTTTATCGATTCCGGAAAACCTGCATCGTGTCCAGGTGGAATACGAGCTGCGGGAAAAACTTGCGCTGCTGCGCCAGCACTTTCTGCTGGCCTCGGGCAATGACTCACGCATGTGGGAGTTGCTGGTGCGATCGGTTTCATCGTTCGGCACCCTTTTCCGCCACGCTCTGATGGTGCTGGGTCACGGTGTGCCAGTGGGAAAGCGCGAGGCGGTGCAGGCCTTGTCGAAACAGATTGGCTTTGATGCCTCGGCCTTCGTGCAGGTGCTGGACATCAGAGAGCGGAAGGCCGAGCGCAAGAAGCTCGATGTGGCAGACGTGTTTTCACGATATCTGACGTCGCTGGAGCACGTAACAGCCGCAGTTGATAAAATGCTGGACTCGCGCGCCAAGGGCCCTGCGTAAAGTTCCCGGATGCCGTTTTTCAGGAGAATCTCATGAGCAAAGCACTGATCGTAGTCATTGTTCTAGTAGCACTGATATTGCTGATTTGCCTGTTTGCTTTTGGCCAGTACGTCGGCGTGAAGAATACGCTGGTCAGCAAGAACGAGGCGGTAAAGGCAGCATGGTCGCAAGTGGATATTGTGCTGCAACGCCGGGCCGATCTGATCCCCAACCTGGTGGAGACGGTGAAAGGTTACGCCCAGCAGGAGGTAACGGTGTTCGGCGATATCGCGAAGGCGCGTTCCGCCCTGCTTTCTGCTGGCTCCCCACAAGAGAAGATCGCCGCCAACGGCCAGCTCGATGGAGCGCTGGGACGCCTGCTGCTGATTGTCGAGAACTATCCTCAGTTGAAGTCGAACGAGAATTTTCTTCGTCTGCAGGATGAATTAGCCGGCACGGAGAATCGCATCGCAGTCGAGCGCAAACGCTACAACGACACTTTGCGCGACTACAACACGTATGTCCAGCAGTTCCCGAACAGCTTTTTCGCGGGACTTGCAGGATTCAAACCGAACGAAGCTTACTTCGAAGCTTCAGCAGGATCACGCGAAGTTCCGAAGGTGAACTTCTCCAGTCCAAGCGGGGCGGCTCCGCAGCCTGCGCCGGTGCACTGACAGTCTGGCGGCAGAAACTTTGAAGTTTTGGAGCGCAGCGGCTCCGGCTGCGCTCTTTGGCCGCTCAAGCTCCCATCAACTTCTTCCGGGCCAGCGGGCGCGCAAAGGCATTCGCAGGGCTGTGAGAGTTGGACATTAAGACTTTCCGGTAATAGTCGAGCGCCTGTTTCCGGTCTCCGGAAGCTTCGAGAGCCTCTCCCAGAAGAGCCAAAATCATGGGATCGTGCTGGTCGGCCTTTCGCAGTTCTGTAATCGCAGTCTTGTAATCTTTCGTATAAAAGGCGACGTAACCGGTCAGGTAGGGGAAAAAACTGGCCTGTTCAGGATTGTTGGCCTTGTCGAGCGCTGCCCTGGCTGCAGCCAGGTGCTTTTGGGCATCCTCAGCTTGGCCGCTGCGTGCAGCAATGCGCGCCTGCGCGTGTTCCCACCGGAAAAGCCAGAGATTCTTTTCAGCGTCGGTGAGGTCAGGCTTTTTTAAAGCGCTTTCGTAGCCCGCTTTGTACCACTTCGCCGCGTTGGTCACATCTTCGGATTCGAGATAGATGCGGCCGAGCTCATTGGCGGTTCCTGCGGCGCCTGTGAAATCGCTGTTTCCGGAACGCACGCTGAAAATTTGCGTCTCGAAGCGCGCTGCCTCGTCGGCTTTTCCCTCGAA
>JBAVAV010000013.1:0-4055 GCA_049585895.1 Candidatus Sulfotelmatobacter sp.
CCACAGTGCTGGATCCGGCGGGACCTGCCTTCGTAGCGGTGAATCCGGTAACGCACAAAGCTTATGTGCCCGGCGGGTTCAGCGGATCCGGCGACATCACAGTGATAACCGAGTTGCCGGCACCTCCAATTCCCCTTCAGGTGAGGATTCACCCGCTGCCCTTAAATGAGACCAACAATCCGACGCCGACATTTAGTCTTACCGCGACCGATACCTTCGCGCCGAATCCGACCGTCATCGACGGCGTGCTCTACCAAGTGGACACAATGCAAGGTGCGTGGTTGAAGGCCAAGAACATCGGGGCCGGAAAGTACAAAGGTAGGATTGCGAACCCTCTGGCCCTGGGGATGCATATTCTGTACGCCTACGCGACAGATGGGCAGGAAGGCACGGTCACCAACACCGACCCCGGCGCCAGTCCGCTGGTCGGGAGCGTAGCGGCGTATGCGTTTCTGATCTACTGAAGATCGGGACAGTTTCCGGCAGGCTCACCATGCGGCGCGACTGCAGAGGGTGCCGCACCCTTCGCGATCCTTGCCAGGGGCTGGGAGTCACATCTCCGCGTCGAATAACGGTGGCGTCTCCCAACTAGCTGTCATCTTGAGGCACCGGAGTTCCTCGCCAATGGGCGATGAACTCCCGACGAAGGACCTGTGCACACCTGCCGCCAGCGCCGGTGCTGCCGACGAGTCCATAGGCCCTCCGGCCCGCAAAGAACGCGGCCCTCAGGATGACGACATCTGTCGCTTCACCAGCCAACTTCCAACAAGGTTATACTGTGGAAATGTCCGCCGCCCCGCAGAAAACCTTCTACCTCGAAACTTTTGGCTGCCAGATGAATGTGCATGACTCGGAAAAGGTCATTGGCACGCTGCTGCACGAGGGGTATCGGCAGGTGGAGACGGTCGAGCAGGCTGACCTGATCCTCTATAACACCTGCTCAATACGCGACAAGGCGGAGCAGAAAGTGTTTCATCGCCTAGCCGACTACAAGAAGCTGCAGGCGCAGGGCAAGAAGTTTGGCGTGCTGGGATGCGTGGCGCAGCAGGAAGGCGAAAAGATTTTCGAGCGCGCGCCGCATGTGTCGCTGGTGTGCGGTTCGGCGTCGTACCGCAAGCTGCCGGAGATGCTGGCGCAGTTGGAAGGGCGGCCTCCGGCTTCCGAGGTCGGGCTTCCGGAAGCATCGGACGCCTCTCATTGGAATCCAGCAGGGACCGCCGGAAGCCGGAAGCCAGGAGCCGAGAGCCTGATTCGCATCACCGGACTCGACGATCGCGAAACTGACGAATGTTTCGAGACCGAATTCACCGCCCGCAGCAATCCGCACAGGGGTTACATCACCATCATCGAAGGCTGCGACAAGTTCTGCGCCTATTGCGTTGTGCCTTTCACGCGCGGCAAGGAGCGCAGCCGCACTTCGGACTCGGTGCTCGCGGAAGCGCGCCAGATGGCCGATCTCGGCTACATCGAAATTCAACTGCTCGGCCAGAACGTGAATTCTTATAAAGACTCAGCAGGGAAGCGGTCGTTCGCCGAATTGCTCGCGGCTGTGGGCCAGGTTACGGGGATTAAGCGAGTCCGCTTTACCACCTCGCATCCGCGCGATTTTGGGCGGGACATCGTCGAGGCAATCGATGCCGTCCCCACGCTTTGCGATCACGTGCATTTGCCGGTGCAGAGCGGATCGAACCGCGTGCTAGACGCCATGCAGCGGCTCTACTCGCGTGAGCAATACCTGGAACGCATCGCCTGGATCAAAGCCGCGAAGCGCGACATCAGCATTACTACCGATGTAATCGTCGGATTCCCGGGAGAGACCGAAGCCGACCTGGAAGCGACACTGACGTTGCTGGATAAGGTCGGATACGATGGCGTGTTCAGCTTTAAGTATTCGCCACGGCCGAATACGCCGTCGCTGGCCCTGGACGATGCGATCCCCGATCCGGAAAAAGCGCGGCGGCTGGAGGTGCTGATGGCCAGGCAGAAAGCAATTCAGATGGCACGCAACCAGAATTACATCGGGAAGACATATGAAGTAATGGTTGAAGGCAAGAACGAAACTCGCGCCCAGTGGATCGGCCGTACCTCGCAGAACAAAACGTTAAACTTTATCGCTCCTGACAACGCCGCGCCGAAAATCGGAGCGTATGTTCCCGTGACGGTCACCACCAGTTTTGCCAACAGTTTAGTCGGCGAAATGGTGGTATAAGATAAGGAAAATGGAAGTAGAAATGACAATCCGAGGACTCATGCTCGATCCGGTCACGCAGATGCCGATCGTGATCCTTAAAGACGTTGCCGGGGAAGCGGTGCTGCCCATCTGGGTGGGGGTTTACGAGGCCAACGCCATTGCGCTGGAGATGGAGAAAGTCAGCACGCCGCGGCCGATGACGCACGATCTGATCAAGAATGTTCTCACCGGGCTGGAAACGGCGGTGCATAAAGTAGTGGTGACGGAGTTGCGCGAAGACACTTTTTATGCGGTAATTTGGCTGGAACGCGGCGGGGAAGTGGTGAGCGTGGATTCGCGGCCGTCGGACGCGCTGGCGCTGGCGCTGCGGGTGGATTGTCCGATCTTCGTGGATGAGGTCGTGCTCAAGATTTCCAAGCAAGCCGCCAACATGGCCGACCGCCTCACGACCGAGGAATTACGCAAGTGGCTGGAAGGCCTTAACGACGAAGATCTCGGCAAGTATAAAATGTGATGGCGGAGTCGTCACTGGCCGGCAGCTGACAACGAAGGCAGCTTGAAGAAGCGGCAAACCTCACCCCGGTTGCACCCGCAACTCACTCCTATTTGTAAACCCGCGTCCTCAACTAACAGTTTGATCCCACCTTCGATGCCGGCGAAGCAGCGGCGTGGCAGTGGCTTCCGGTCGATTCCGATGGCCCAGATGCCCGCGAAGCAAAACATAAAAATGTAATGCCAGGGCCCGCCAAGGATAAAAGAATCAACGGCCTGCGAATCTGCCCGGGATCATCGTGGGGCTGTTGGGTGGATAATCTCGCAATTTTCCCTTGACATCGGGGGCTGGCAGGTGTACTCCTCGTGAGCGCGTAACGGAATCGAGGCTGCGTCGCCTCGCGCTCGCAAGTCCCCCCTCGCTGTCTCTTGTTCAGTTCCGGGCCGAACCCCTTGGGAGATACAACCTATGAAGCACGCTACACAGGCACTTTTCGCGATTTTTCTAGCGATTACCTGCGGGACAACCGCGTTGGCGCAAGGTCCGGGCGCAGCGGCTCCGGTCGCTCCCCCGGCATCCGCAAATCCGCTAAAGGTAGCCTTGCTGAAGTGGTACAAGGCGGATCAAGTGGCGCGCTTTCCCGTGGGCAACCAGCCTTACGGCATGTGCTTCGACGGCGCAAACATTTGGGTGGCGAATTACGCGGACGCGACTGTAAGCAAGCTGCGCGCCAGCGATGGAGCAACGCTCGGTACGTTCACGGTCGGCTTCGGGCCCTACGGCGTGGCCTTTGACGGGGCGAACGTCTGGGTAACCGGGAGCGGCAGCAACAACGTGACTAAACTACGCGCCAGTGACGGCAAGAACCTGGGCGCGTTCACCGTGGGCAAGTCCCCCTGGTGGCTTGCCTTTGATGGCGCCAACATTTGGACCGCGAACTATACGGACGGCACGGTCACCAAGGTGCGCGCCAGCGATGGCAAGGTGCTGGGCACATTTACCGTAGGCACGGCTCCTATCGGAGTCGCCTTCGATGGCAGCAATATTTGGGTGACAAACTACGGCAGCAACAGCGTGAGCAAGCTAAGAGCGTCAGACGGAACCGTGCTGGGAACGTTCACAGTAGGGTTTAACCCGCTAGGCATCGCCTTTGACGGCTCCAACATGTGGATCGGAAACCGGAATGACAGCACCGTCAGCAAGGTGCGCGCCAGCGACGGTAAGGTTCTGGGTACATTCGACCTGCACGGGAACGGACCCTATGTAGTTGTTTTTGACGGCACGAACATATGGCTAGTGGGTTCGCCGTACGTCAACGAGCTGAGGGCGTCCGACGGAGCAGTGGTGGGCCTCTTCACCCCACCCACGGCT
>JBAVAV010000014.1:0-1972 GCA_049585895.1 Candidatus Sulfotelmatobacter sp.
GCGTAAAAGACGCCATCACGGAGGTTGTCAATCCTGTCGCGGGCGAGGTAAAGGCCGTAAAAGATGCACAAGAAAAATCTGCAAGGACTGTAGAAGCTCAGGCAACTGAAATTAAAACCCTTCAAACGCAGCTTGCTGAAGCAGCAACACGTGAACAGAAAAATCAAGATGCATTAGATGCATTGATCAAAAAAGCTGATGAATCTGCAAAAGAACAGAAAAGTGATCAGCCATCCATGATCAGAAAGGCATTGAATGATAAAGAAGAAGAATTGAAAAACCTTGCCAATTCACAAGGTTCATCTGTTCGTTTTCAGGTTAAGGCCGTTGGCCCCATTAGTTTGGCTAATAGTTTTGGTTCTGATGTAATTCGTGGATTTAGAGAGGATGGCATATCTAGCAAGCCATATAATCCTAGATTCATACTTGGCCTTGTTTCGGTTATGTTTGGAGGTCCAGGTTCTAATCCAATTAGTTGGGTAAATCGTATTCCAAAAGAAGGTGGCCCGGCATGGACACTAGAAATGGCACAAAAACCGGGCATTGATGTAACATATGCCGCCGAAAGCATGACAGCACAATTCCTAGCTGTTTATACGGTTGTTACTAAGCAAGCATTGCTTTCTATGCCAATATTGGAACAGGAAATTAATAGCCTGTTAACCAATGAAATGCTTAATAAGTTAGAACAGGATATTATTTCCGGTACTGGTGTTGCTCCTATTATTAAAGGTATTCTTCCTTATGCTACCGCTTTTACAGCCGGTTCATTAGCAGGGACAGTACTTGATGCTAATGATTTTGATGTTATACGTGTTGCAATCGGTCAGGTATTAAAAGCCAATTATTTTCCTAATGCGGTTCTTGTATCTATTGATACTGCAACATCAATGGATTTAACTAAGGGCAATAATGGGCATTATGTATTACCTCCATTTACTACTGCTGAAGGAACTGTAGTTAAAGGTGTTCGGGTCTATGCAAGTAATTTTATACCGGATGATACGTTTTTGGTAGGCGATATGACTAAATATTTATTCAATTTTGTTGAAGGCCTTACCATTGATGTTGGCTATATCGATAAACAATTTATTGAGAATATGGCAACTATTCGTGCTGAAATTTTTGGTATGGGTCGAGTTAAACAACATGAAGTATTAGCTTTTGTTAAAGGCACATTTACTGCCGCTAAAGCTGCATTAAATATGGCTACGCCTTAATTATAGAATGGCGGGGTGAAATATCCCCGCCTAAATTAATTCAATATGTTTGTTATTGTTAATAAAATATATTTCAGTAAAGAGCACAAAAAAATTGTGAATCCTGGTCAAAAATTGGAATATAATAATGCAAGAGCTAAAGAATTAGCTGAAGGAGGGTGGTGTACCATTGTGGAGGATGAAAATGCATCTTCATTTGGTCGTAGTCCCGGAAGGCCTAAAAAGGAACTATAATGTGTTATAATTCTGTTTTAAGTAATAAAATAAAAAATGATGCTACTGTAGAACCAGTTAGTATTGATGATTTTAAATTACAATATGCTAAAATTGATTTCCCAGAAGAAGATCAGTTGATTGCTCAATTACTTAAAGCAGCTCGGCACATATTAGAACAACGGTATAATATTGATATTATTTCAAAGACACGATCAGTTATTGTAAATAATTCCTGTGGAATGATTGATTTACCCGGAGGGCCAATCAAGAATATTGTCGATGAATCAAATTATAAATTGATAGATCAATATTTGAAATATCCAATATCATGTGAAGTGTCTATAGAATATGAAAGTGGATATGATATTTCTGATGTACCGGATGAATATAAAATAGCTATAATGTCTCAGGCGCTTTATATGTTTGAAAACAGAGGCGATAATACCGAAAACAAATCACAAATTTCTCCTGAAGCGGATTCGATAATGTGCAATTATTCACGAAATACTTTAGGAATGTGGCTATAAAAATAAATG
>JBAVAV010000015.1:0-3318 GCA_049585895.1 Candidatus Sulfotelmatobacter sp.
GTCATGGTCGTGTCCTGGGCGAAGGTGGAAGTGGGAAATCTCGAAGTAACGCATGTGGGGAATGTCGATGTTCGTCCGCAAACTCTGCTCCGGACGCAGCATCAGGACAGCCTGGTCCGTCGCGGCCAGCAGGTCGCCATCGGCCATGTTGGCGCGATCCAGGGCAGAAAAAAGACCTTCGTTCTTTTCCATTGCCCGGACATCCTTCTCCCACGCTTCGAACGAGTCGTAGCCGGTAAAGAAGAGGGAGCGCGGTTTGCCGGACACCGACTCCACCGCCAGATAGTGAGTAGGCCACTTGGCATGAGCCATGGCCTGGACGAAGGCGCTTTCTGTTTTTTCGTGCGACATGCCATTCCGGCCCGGCTTGGTCCACTCCCGGACTACGGTCAGGATCTTGGGTGGCGACATCTCTGACGACTCTTGCGCAACTGCAACTGCACCGACTGCCAACAAACACGTTCCCAACATCAGCCCCATTCGTTTCATTGGGAAAATCTCCTTTAGGATTGAAAAGCAGCCGCCATTCTACGCGAATTCTGGTTTTTGGCAATGTCGGCGCCGCCCGCCCCGACGCTTGGCAAAAGTTCCCAGGCATGACTGGAGTGCCCGCACCTGGCGGAATTTGCCAATCCATAAGCGGTGGCCCCCCTGGCCCCCCTCCCCTCGCTCCTTGGAATCATGGGGTTAGCAAAAAATTGCCTGCAAAATACGGATGTCAAAGAACTTAGAGGCTAAAATCCGTCGAACAAACGCGTTACGCCCGACTTTTTGCCGGGATCGGCTTTCTTTGTTATCGCTTGATGTGCTGCCTGTGCTGGGGCAATGATGAGCCAAATCGGGAGCGGAGCGCAAGGTTAGATGTCACAGGGGTGCTGTGGATTTCTTGGGCCGACGTTATCTCGGAATTAGATCAAACCCGGGCCTCGCAGGGGCGTCGAAGCATGAACCGCTGGCCTTAACCTCCCAGAAGACGCAACCGCCCCGTGTTTGCTTTTACTTCCATGTATCTCTGGGATAAGAGCCTAAGAAAATTAAAGCCTTCGGCGCATAACTTCAAATCATCTCCATTTAGGCAGACAATAAAACGTGCCGGTGTCATGACCGAGAGTATTTCGATTTGACGCTTGGCGCGAGCGCCATTGCCTCTTGCCGAAAGGCCGCGAGTTGTGAAGAGCAGGCCTACAGTCGTGTTGTGAGTTTGCAGGACGGTATTCAGATTCGTGACCCATTGGATAGAAACGCTGTCATGGCTGAACTTGCATTCACATAGGACGTGCGTTCCCCATTCGCGGAGGGCGGGAAGCAGCAGTCCGGTGGGCCCTAGCTGGACGAGGATATCGATCTCGCTCGTACTGGTGTGAACGTTATTCCAGGAGGTAAATGGTTCGACGCTCCTAAGGATGATCTCCATTAGCTCTTCAAAGAGGTGCCCTTTGGCTTGGTTGTTTTGGCCTTCCCACGCGGCTTTCGATAAGTCAGGCGGCTTTTGGGAGGCGTTAATGGCATCTATTTCTGCTAAAACACGTCGATATTCTTGTTGATTGAGATGGCTGCAAAGTATGTCGAAAATCTGAGTGCTATCGATGTGGTTGTCAACCATGAACCGCAACAGATCTTGTGCCGTCACGGCCCCGATGGGAGCGATGGGTTGAGTGACCATCAACCAACCCTTTCAAACGCGACTTCGATATTAGATCGATCTTTGAGGTCGAGGATGTGGCCTTCCTCATCTGTGACGTATGCGGGAAATTCTGCTAGTGACGTCCGCCAATAATTGTCAAAAGCGTCAAGTATTGAGTCGGTCTTGACCCTAAATCTGACCTGAACGCGACGTTGTGACGCGGAGCCGGTCAGAGTGCGGAGTGCGTCATCAGTAGTTAAGTTGTGGCGCTGCGCAAGTCCGTTGGGGGTAATTACTGTTCCGACCGAGCTTCGCTCGATTTCTTCGATTGCTGCTAGGGTGTCGCTCGGCGTTGCGGCTGAAAGGTGGGAGACGAGCTCCCGAAGGACGACCTCGATCTTCCCAGGATCGGGGCCTCCCTCTCGCCAGACAATCATCACTTCGGGAACGGACTGTTGAATGCCGAAGCGGGTTAACATGCCTAGCTTTGTCCACAGTAACCAGATGTCGTCAGCGTCACCTTCCTGCAGAAGCGTCCTCACCCCGTTGGCATCTACCGAGAGCTTCCCCTCGTATTTGAGAACCTCGGAGAAATATTTTGCCAAGCCTCCGTCATTTTCCCAAGAGTCCACAACGATTCGGCCGCCGCCCTGCGGTTTGAGAGTTCGCTTAATGTCTACGACTCCGCTGTCCGAATCAGCTAGCAGCTTTTCTATAGCGTTCTTGGCTTGAAAGCCGAAAAGTCCTAGGCCTGACTTTTCGGTGAATAAATGTGCCGCGTCCTTGGCCAATTGTGCATACGTGGACCTATCCTTAAAGGTGACACCGCTTTGCGTGTACCCTGGAAAGGTGATGACGACAAGCTCTATAGCGCAGTGGATTGCGAGCACAACGGGATGGCGTTTTTTAACTAACCGCTGAGTCCGTTGATTTCCTGAGGTTTTTACCGTTTCCCAAGTCGTGACCTGATGTGCAAATTTGACAAAAATTCGGTGAGCCTGATCATCCAGCAGGCACAACTGGAGATGGAGCTCATCAGCCTCAGCCCTTGGCAGCGGGGAAAAGTCGTTGATGATGGATGGGAACGCTCTCCGGCAGTGCGACGCGAGTGAGGAATAGCGAATCTCGCCCGACGGTGCATATAGATAAAGGTGCTTATATGGCGTTATCGCTTCCAGCCTATGCGCAACTAACGCCTTCTTTTTGGCATCGCCGATCGTTCCAAGCAGATTTATTAGTTCGTCCCTAGACTTGCTTTGCAGCGATCCAGTCTCCCTTCCGACCAATACTGATCCGACGAGTTCGCGCAGTTGCGATAGGGTGAAGTCCTTTACTAAGTCTTCAGCTCGCGAGTCTAATGCAGTGCTGCTCATGTCGTAAGTTAGCTGTGACGCGTTTACCAACAAGGGGCCGGATTCTTTACTACGAGGAAGGGCTCACAAAATAGAGCGACAGCAATTTGTATATCAAATTAGGGCATAGTTCAAGTGGGCAGTCTCGCACAAGGACGGGGCCTCCCGCGCCGTCCCTAGCATCCGACAGTCTTAGGTGAGCCGTTCGAATTGCGGGATTTCCACAGGTTTTCTTTTCTGGATGTTCACTTAACCTTGTTCCTAATTTTGTAATGACGATACTGGGAACAGGGCAAATTTCATAAAAATCTTGGAACTCTGAGGGCATGGGATTTCGATCCC
>JBAVAV010000016.1:0-2090 GCA_049585895.1 Candidatus Sulfotelmatobacter sp.
TCCAGAGCTGTCCTTAAGAAGAATCTTGGCCATACAGGGCGCGGTGCAGCCTCGATAAGCCCCGACGCCCACAGTGGGGGGCGTGGCCGGGCTGCCCACGGTTTCGACAGAAGAAGAGGCCCATTTCAACAGGACAAGGGTACCCTGGTGGGCAGCGTCGGTCTGCACAAAGATAACTTGTTTGCCGTCACGAGAGAAAGCGGGAGAAGTCAGGATTTGTCCGCCGGTATTGTACGCCCAGTACACCGTGGGCACGATGCCTGAGCAACCGGTGTAGAGGTTGTCATAGGCAACGATGCTTGCCTGCATGGTCGAGCCGAGGAGGCCCGTACTATAAACTACGAAATCAGGCTTGCCCGAGCTGATGCAGTCGGCAGTTGTCAACAAAAACGAGTATTTCGCAGGAAAATTCCCCGCACCCACATTCCCGCCGGCTCCCAAATCTTGGGACCAGTCCCGATGAGTCTTCGCGCGCGTCGGGTCGCGGCCGGGATTTTCGCCGCCGAAGCCGAACCCGGGCCGCAAGGCTTCATGCGACTCTACTAGTGACGAAGGCCTGCGCACCTGGTTGCGCTCGCGCTGTTGCCAGTAGCGTGGATCCTGCTGCACTCGCCTGGCTTGCTCCGGAGTCGCGGGCCTGGAGAAGATCAGATGGCGGTGACTCCAGTCGGTGGGAATTCCAGCTTCGGCAGGCCGCGAATCTTGACTCAAAGCAGGCAAAGCCAGCATTCCGAGGATTGCAACACCCAGCCAAAGTGAAGGTGCCTGGTTTCTCATTTTTCTCCCTAAAGCTTGAAATTGAGCTATTTAAACCAGTTTGCTCGAGCGCGATCCAGGCGCTCGTCTGCATTGGTCTCATTGGCTGGCTTATTGGAAGTCGATCATACACCCGAGCGTTTTGCTTGCACGCCGAAAATTTAGCGGAGAACGCAGGGTTTTCCACAGGCGTTCCGCGAGAAACGGACAGAGCACACGCCTACTTCAATTTTACGAACAGCAAAACGAAAATCGCCCATATCCCAACTGTGATTGGGAACTGTACAACGGCCGCGTCGCGCATCGGACCGCCCCGCGGCAGCGCGTACGTGAGCAGCATCATGGCCAAAGCGGTCAATACCCCAAGAGCCAGCTTGCTTTTCCAGTTCATCTGTATGACCTCACTTGTATAACCTTACCTCCGGCGATTGCCGGCTTCAGTGTTCCGGGGCAGGCCGGGCCAAATCTTGTCGCCGGAAGTATAACCCAGAAGCCACAGTCAGCAGGAGGCCTAATCCGAGCAACGCGAAATTAGGAAAAGAGTTCTGGTCTCCATCAGGAGCGGGCTAATCGAGCTTGAACTCAGTGCGCCAGTCTGAGGTTTCGGCCAACTTCGGCTGCTCTTTCTTGTCGAAGATGTAGTTTCCTACCACCAGAAAGTCCATCTCGGTCCTCATAAAGCAGCGATAGGCGTCATCAGGAGTGCACACCACCGGCTCACCGCGAACGTTGAAACTGGTGTTGACGATCACACCGTAGCCGGTGAGCTTCTTGAACGCCTGGATCAGATCCCAATAGCGGGGATTCGTTTCGCGGCTGACGCTCTGAATGCGGGCCGAGTAGTCGACATGGGTGATGGCAGGAAGATCGGAGCGCAGGAAATACAGACGTTCGTAAAGGGACTTGTCGTGGTATGCCGCAGGCAGCGGGATTTTCCTGTCCGCGCGAATGGGGGCAACCAGCAGCATGTACGGCGAGCGGCGATCGAGATCAAAAAACTCTCCGATGTCTTCTTCGAGGACCGACGGCGCGAACGGCCGAAAACCCTCACGGTACTTAATCTTGAGGTTCAATTTCTTCTGCATCTCAGGGTTGCGCGCATCCCCCAGGATGCTGCGATTGCCCAGAGCGCGGGGCCCGAATTCCATGCGGCCTTGAAACCACCCAACCACATTTCCATCGGCGAGCTTGGCGGCAACCTCGACCGCCAGCTTGTCGAAGTCCTCATAGTGGTGCGCCTTCGCTTCATATTTCTGCAGGGTGCGGTGAATCTCTTTATCGGAAAACTCCGGCCCGAGATAGGAGCCTTGGGTGGCGTCCTGCAGGCCGTTGGT
>JBAVAV010000017.1:0-2552 GCA_049585895.1 Candidatus Sulfotelmatobacter sp.
GAGCGGGATAGGAGGAATGACGCGCTATTTTTCGGGCGCAAAATAGCTAAATTCCCTGTATTTTTCCCTGTTAGCAGGGAATTCTCGCGGAGAATGGTTAGCGACAGACTGCGCCCTCCCCCATCCAGTCTTGACTGCAGAGAATCGCGCTTGATTTCCATCGAAATACTCGAATAATGCTCGTATTTCGCGACTAATCCCAAACAAACCGGACTGCAGAGAACGGACTCCTCGGCATCGAATGCGGTCACGGCTCAGCTTTTCTCCGAAGGCACACTGGCAGTCCGGTTTCCATTAGGGCATCAGGCGAATGCAATGCGATAGAAACTGGGGATTTGGGCGCAGGGGCTTACAGCGGCAATGAGGATGCGCTTCACATTCACGCAATGGTTCCCTTTAGGGTCTCAGATCGGAAAACAGGAGGAAAAGCGCTCACCGATATCAGGCTTCCAATTACCAACGCCACCGCAGGTGTCACGACGTCCCATAACAATATCCAGAGAAGCGCGGCGAAAACTCCATTGAAGTATTGAGCGTTCCAGGCCAATTCCAGCGGAGTGACTAGAAAAATCATGACGCACTCAGCAATAGCCTGGAAGGAAATCCCAATCGCTGCGGCCCATAGCCGGTGCGTCTTCCTGCCGCCGAGCTCCCTCGAAAATGACGAAGTGCAAAATCCGAGCGCAACGCTGGCCAGCACGAGACCCGCTTCACGCCAGAGTGTCGGATATTTCCAGTAGACACCCAGCGCACTGTTGCAAACACCGTAGAAGAGAGCCAGGACAAGCCCAGGGACCACCACTACCCGGAGCCAGGTTCTCAAGCCGCCTTCTCCTTCCACCGCAGTCTGCGGATGGTGGGACCTAGATCTTTACCCGCCGTTGAAACTACTGCAAAGGCGGTCTCTTCGGAGGCTCCGCCGCGCCGGAGCTCCATGTACATCTCCTCTAGGTGGCAAGCGAGTTCATCTACAATGTCTCGTTCACGAGGGTCTTCCTTCCGATGGGGTGCAACGAGTTTACGGAAATCATGCATTTTGCAACCTTGCAACCTGGCAACCTGGTTTAGTGCTCCGAGGAACCGCTGCCAGCTTCTGCGGAGTGCTCGAATTTGGCGACGGCCATTCTTTGTCAGCCGGTAGTAACGCCGCTTGCGCCCCACCGGTGACGTCTCCCAGTATGCCTCCAACCAGTCCTTCTGCAACATCCTGTAGAGCGCGGAATAGAGTGATGCCATTTCAAACGCAGAACGCCGTCTGCAAGTTCCTCGATCTGTTTGCCAATCTCGTACCCGTGCATTTCACGCTGGCTCAGAAGTGTGAGGATAATCACTTCCGAGCTGCCCTGCTTCACCTTGAAATCTACTTGGCTCATATATAGACGCGCTATATATAGTGAAACTTAGCTAACTAATGTCAAGAGAGAAAGCCGGTTAACTCGTTGTCAACGATGTATGCCCTAACTGTCGATAAGAGGCAATCACACTCAAAACCACGGTCCTCGGGTCAATGAGTGCTATGGCAATATTTCAACAGTAATTCGAGCTGCAATTGGACGCTCTCCATGGAAAAGTAGCGTGCGGGAGTATGATCCCTTTCATTTTTGTGCTGCCACGGCGCTGGACGCATCCTCCGAACTCTTGTGCACCGCCTCCAACCGCCGGACGACGTTCCCTTCCCAGTCATTCTCAGACCCAAATCCTGTGTCCATTGATACCCACTTCCCCTTTGGATCGACAATCCAGTTTTGGGGTATCCCAATCCTGTCGAGCATGGAGTTAATGAAACTGTGCGCCAGCAGGACCGGAAACTCATACTGATGTTCGCTCAAGAAGGGTTGCACCAATCCTGGATTCTCGTCAAGGTTGAAAGTCACTACCTGGATGTCTTTGCGGTCCTTGGTCATCTGGTAGAGCTTGGCGATATGCGGAAGTTCTGCCCTGCACGGTCCACACCAGGTCGCCCACACAGTGATCAAGGTTGTACGCCCAGCGAGATCCTTGAGTTGCCAGTTCTTGCCCGCCATGTCAGCGAGCGCAAACTCGGGTAGCTGCTGGTTTGGTTTAGTCCAGAAACCTTCCGCAGCCTGCTGGCTCGTGCCCGGCTGTTTTCTCCAGGCCTGCCAGGCTTCCTCGGTTCCCCCCATCTCCTTCCACAATGCTCTTGTTTCGTCCCCATCGTCATCCCGGAACTTGCCGTGTAGCATTTCCGGCTTCGCGGGACTCGTCTGACTCGCCAGTTGGTAATAAGCCAGCGCGTCGGCGTTGTGGCCATCCAGGATTGCAAGGCGCGCCCGGCCCAGCCAGTACACCCATACAAACTTGCTCTCTGCCGGGGGTGTGGTGATCTCAGTTCGGAGTTTCTCCACCAGCTCTGGACGTTTCAGCTGTCGCGCTGCGGTTAGCATTTCGGCAACAATGTAGCGCTCCCCCATGTCGAGGAGGGCCTTCGTTTCGGCGATTTCGTCCGCGCTTCGATTCGTGTCTCTCCCATCCCGCATGCGATCCTGCTCTTGAATCCCCCTGGCTTTCTCGAGCGTTGCCATCGCCACTTC
>JBAVAV010000018.1:0-2351 GCA_049585895.1 Candidatus Sulfotelmatobacter sp.
GCTTTTCAGTTGTATCTGTAGTTTCACTTTTGTTTTTCATAAGAGTAGAAAGAGGATTGTCACTTACCACAACATCTGCAAAAACTACAAGCACAACAACATCGCCCTCTCCAATAGTCAATCTTAATTTAATGATCCACAAAATTTTGCTCCCAGCCAATATGAACTTGATGCTTGCAAGCATTACAATGTTTATGCTTTACCAGAGTATACCAATATTGGTAAGAAGTCCAAAACCATTAGGGTTTGGTGGTGATGCAATAGCAGCAGGAAATGTCCAACTTCCTTTTATGATTATATCTTTTTCAGTATCTTCTATCGCCGGTATTATTATATCTAAATTTGGAAATCTCAATATCACTGTAGTAGGAAATGTGATCAGTACTATCGGATTCCTTTTGCTATTTATGTTTCACTCCACTGAAATTTTAATATCTATCAACCTAGCGATAATAGCTAGTGGCCTATCATTTTCAAGAGTTGGGTCTTATAATATTGTCGCAACATCAGCTCCACAGCAATATAGCGGAGTTGCTTATGGAATGACAGTTCTACTCTTTTATGTTGGAATGGCTATTGGGCCAGCAATCGCAGGGCTTTATATGCAATCGCACCAGATATCCGTAGGCACCATTGCAGGTTTACCATCGTATCCATCTGCTGAAGCATATAATCTGATATTTCTTACAGCTTGGGTGATTTCATTAATATCTATAGGATTGGTATTGTTTTTAAAGAAACAAACGCAATAATGACACAACCGAGTTTAGAATAATGGATAGAACTTGGCTACATAACTGGAATTAGTCTGCAAACAAGCGAAAGAGTCAAATCATGATCCTTCTACACAACACAATAACATCAACAATAACAATGCGTAATAGATATTTGAAATTATTCTATTCTTCTGCATAAAGAAAAAAAGTGACCGTCAGAGCAGTCGTACAAGTACCGGGTTGTAGGCTACTACTTCTTATGTCTGTACTATCTTGTAATACAGTAGCTTCAGGGGCAGTATGATGTCAAGATTGAGGTAAGGATGTTAAGGCTAAGACTAGAGTTTCTGACACAAACTCTAAGGTAAGATCAAAGGTAAGGATCAAATATTAAATAAAAGATATTGGTTCAAACATCCTATCAAAGCTTGTTCTTTGAAGGAATATCTGAAGCATTGTTTAGTGAGATACCAGAATCAAGAGTCATCAAATCTAGAGTATTGTTGAACATTGAACGATTTGAGATTGGACAGAGTTATGTTACAGCCAAAGTATAAAATAGATATGGCGACAAGGTTACTATAAATATACAGGGCCTCTGCAGAACAACTTGACGGCTTTAACATAATTTCTCAGAGTGCCTGATGTAATCTCCCCTTTGTCTATTCTATCCTTTTGGAATAAGACGAACCTAATTACCAAGTCTTCAATTTCTTCTCGGGATTTGGATTTGGCAAAACAAGAGAATCTGATGGCTTTTTGTTCTACGTCTAGACCTTCGAACTTACAGAAATCTAAGAATCTTTCTAATAGATTAGGATATTGTCTTTGAACCTCTTTTGATTTTAAGGCCATTTTGAATTTCGAATAACGAGATAATGTCGATGGAACTAATGAATCAGCAGTAGTCCTAGATGGACATTCACAGTATTATAACGATGTAGTCCTATAAAACGATACAGTAGTGAAGCGGGTTCGGTGGTATGAGAGACAAATTTGACCCATTTTCGCAACCCAGCATGAGGTACGATTAATTTGGGTTGCAGCAGCCAAATGACAGTCATCTCCTACCAACCCTGATTATAGTCCTGTTATTTTTGGCAAATCAAATGAGAATATGGCTAGAAGAACAAATTTCTAAAGGCGTACACTCAAAGTGGCAATGATAATCGGATACATCAATCGTCTCTCAGAAAACCCTAGTCTCACGGAAGAATTATGGAGAGTTACAACTAGTAAGAATGTCAAAAACGCTATAGCATAAATGGTTTCCTTATTGTGTTTAGGAGCGCACGCATCTGGAGATGGACACCGGATACCCATATTGCTATATTTGCAGATTTTGCTTTTATCACGTTTGGGTAACAGGGATCACGACTGGACAGATGTAGGTTCTACTCCCTTATAGGACTCCCTTCTAATGAGTAATTCTTATAGTATATTGATCGAAAGACCTTATAAGAACCAGCACCTTAGTTGAATATGGTAAATAAAGTACTCTCAATAACTGTGAGTCTAGCCTTAATTGTTGGCGGACTTGTGGTTATGAATACACCAACCGCATCTGCAGACAGGCTATGTCCTGGTCAGGTTTTCAACCATGTAAACGGACTCCAATGGTGCTCGAATGCTGCT
>JBAVAV010000019.1:0-5659 GCA_049585895.1 Candidatus Sulfotelmatobacter sp.
CACCTGAAGAATCCGTCCGCGCTCAATGCCTTCCACCAGGACCTTGATATTGCCATCCGGCAGCTTCAGGCTCTGCACAATGTTGACGATCGTGCCCACCTGGAAAATTTCGTTCGCCTTGGGTTCATCGATGGAGGCGTCGTGCTGAGTGGCCAGGAAAATCTTCTTGTCCGCTGCCAGGGCCTCTTCCAGCGCGCGCACGCTGGACTCGCGCCCCACCACAAATGGCGTCATCATGAAAGGAAAAATGACGACGTCCCGAATGGGCATCATGGGCAGCTTTTTGGTTTCGAATTTTTCCTTGGATGTGGTCACTCGTTCTCCCGGGATGAAAGCCACTGCGTCCTCGATCTTACTTCAGCCGCCCACGAACTGAAAACGATTTCAACCAATTTTAGATAAGAGACGTTTTTTGCAACTCCATTTTTTGCAACTCCTGCTGGCCCTGGGCAGATACGTTGCAAAGGTACCTCTGCGACTCCAAACTCTTACTCTACCCTGCTTTTTCCATCATCGCGAATGAGGCGCTTCGCTTTTCCACCATCTCGCGCGTGACTTCAAATTCCTTGAGCTTCTTCTGGCTGGGCAGGTGGAACATGAGATCAAGCATGAGTTCTTCCAGAATCATGCGCAACCCGCGAGCTCCTACCTTGCGCGCCATGGCCTGGCGCGCGATTGCCCGCAAGGCCTCGTCGGCAAACTTCAGGCGCACGTTCTCGAATTCAAACAGGCGCTGGTACTGTTTGACAATGGCATTCTTGGGCCGGGTAAGGATTTCGATGAGAGCGAATTCGTCCAGATCCTCGAGCATGCCGACCACCGGCAGCCGGCCGACGAACTCGGGAATTAGCCCAAACCTGATCAGGTCTTCCGGCTGAATCTCGCTCAGCAATTCATAGTTGCGCTTGCGCGCCGCGCCGGCATCTTCTTTCTCTGCGTCTTCGCCGCCGCGAAAACCTAAAGACTTTTTCCCGACGCGCCGCCCGATGATCTTCTCCAGGCCCACGAAAGCCCCGCCACAAATGAAGAGAATGTTGGTGGTGTCTACCGGGGTGAATTCCTGGTGGGGATGTTTGCGGCCACCCTGCGGCGGGACGTTGGCAATGGTGCCTTCCAGAATCTTCAGCAGGGCCTGTTGCACGCCTTCGCCGGAAACATCGCGGGTGATGGACGGGTTCTCGTCCTTGCGGCCGATCTTATCGACTTCGTCGATATAGATAATTCCGGTTTGGGTGCGGCTTACGTCGCCCTCAGCCGCCTGCAGCAGCTTGAGAATGATGTTCTCGACATCTTCTCCTACGTAGCCGGCTTCGGTGAGCGTGGTGGCATCGACGATGGCGAACGGAACGTCGAGCATCCGGGCCAGGGTCTGCGCCAGCAGCGTCTTGCCCGTTCCCGTCGGACCGATGAGCAAAATGTTCGACTTGGTTAGCTCGATTCCGTCGCCGGTTTTCTGGCGGTTCATGAAGATGCGCTTGTAGTGGTTGTAAACGGCTACGGCCAGCTTCTTCTTGGTCTGCTCCTGCCCGATCACATATTCATCGAGGAAGGTCTTTACTTCCTGGGGCTTGGGCAGTTGATTCGGGGCTGCAGCCGCGGGGGTGGCGGTGCGGTCATCTTCCAGAATCGAATTGCAGACGGCGACGCACTCGTCGCAAATGTAAGCGCGGGGGTAGTCGCTGGGCGAGGAGATCAGCTTGGCGACCGCGTCCTGCGACTTGTGGCAAAACGAACAACGCAGAATCTCGTCAGAGCCCGACTTATTTTTCACTCGACGCCACTCCTGACCGTTTTTGTTGGCAGCAGCGGAATCGCTCCCGCCGTGCCGCTTTCCGCCGGTACCCGCATCCCACCCGGCGAAGCAGCGATCATACCGCTTTTACTGTTTTGTAGATGATATCGTCTATGATTCCGTATTCCTTCGCCTGTTGCGCATTCATAATAAAATCGCGCTCCACGTCTTTCTCCACCTTATCGAGCTTCTGGCCGCTGTGCTTCGAGAGTAACTGGTTAGTAATCTCGCGCATGCGCAGAATCTCGCGCGCGTGGATGTCGATGTCGGTGGCCTGGCCGGACAGTCCGCCCATGGAAGGCTGATGGATAAGGATGCGCGAGTTGGGCAGCGCCAGCCGCTTTTTCGACTCGCCTGCCGCCAGCAGCAGCGCCGCCATCGAGGCGGCCTGGCCCACGCACAGGGTCATGACATCGTTCTTCACATATTGCATGGTGTCGTAAATCGCCATGCCCGCCGTGATCGAGCCGCCCGGCGAGTTGATATAAAGTTGGATGTCTTTCTCCGGATCGTCCTGCGCTAGAAACAACATCTGGGCGATCACGAGGTTGGCGATGTTGTCGTCGATCGGAGTGCCGATAAAAATAATGTTATCGCGGAGCAGGCGGGAATAAATGTCGTAGGCGCGTTCGCCGCGACCGGTTTGCTCGATTACCATCGGTACCAGCATTAGTCGTTCCTCGGGTTTAACGTTTCACTCACCTATTCCACACTCCGCCCCGTAGCAACGATTTCAGCCAAGGGGAGGATCGAAAGTGGTCCGCGTTTTTCTGGTTCCTACGCGGACTGCCGATACAGAAAATCGAGGGTCATCTCGCTGCGGATTCTATTCCGGATTCTATCGAGGCCCCCATCTTGTGTCAAACGAGCGCGCACTGCCTCCGCTGTCTGTTTGCTCTGTGAAGCCAGCGACTGAACCTCTTGATTGAGCGCTTCGTCGCTGACCTGAATATTTTCCATCTCCGCGATGCGATCCAGCAGCAAAGACGACTTCACATCGTGCAGCGCCTGCTCGCGCTGGCCCGCCCGCAAACGCGGCAGGTCCATTTTCTTCAAGTCTTCCATCTTCATGCCCTGCGCCGCCAGAGCCCGCAGGCCGCGCTCCAGCCGCAGATCGATCTGCCGCTCCACCAGCGACTCCGGCACTTCAAATTCATTGCGCTTGACCAACTCGGCCACCAGTTTGTCTTTCCCTTCGTGCTCAACCGTGTGCCGCTTCTCGGCTTCCATGTTCTCGCGAATCTGTTTGCGTACCTGGTCGAGATCGGAAAACTCGCCAAGCTCTTTGGCGAACGCATCGTTCAATTCAGGCAAGCTCTTCTGCTTGAGGGCCTGCACTTTCACCGTGTACACAAAAGTCTTGCCCGCCAGCCGCTTGTCCGACGAGTCTGCGGGGTAGCTGACATCGAACGTCCGCTCGTCGCCTGCCGAAGCCCCGCGCAGATGCTCGGTGAATTCCGGCATCGTGTTCTTGCCGCCGATTTCGATCAGCACCTCGTCCATGTGGACGGGCTTGGTGGCGGCATCGGTCTCTTCTTTGGGCTTGCCGTCCATCGAGGCCTGGGCAAAGTCGCCGTCCGCCAAAACGCGTCCTTCGATAGAAGTGAAGGTCGCATGTTGCTCGCGGACGCTGGCCAGCGCCTGCTCGACTTCTTCGTCAGTGACGGCGATCTCCGGCTTGTCAGCGCGCAGCTCTTTGTAACCCTCCACCCGAATCTCGGGCAGGACTTCAAAGCTCGCTTTGAAGCGCAGCGGCTCGCCGGTTTCAATGTGCAGATCGGTGACTTGCGGTTGCGAGACTGGAATCAGCCCCTGCTTTTCCGCTTCCTTGCGAAAATATTTTGGGACCAGGGCCTCGATCACGTCGTTCTTAAGGCCGTCGCCAAAGCGCTGCCGAATGATGGAAGCCGGCACATGCCCGGCGCGAAACCCAGGAAGCCGCGCGCTCTTCTGATAGCGCTGAATCTGCAACTCGGTCTCGCGGCTCACTTCGGCGGCGGGGATCTCAACGGAAATCTCGCGCTTGACAGCGTCTTTCGCAGCAGTATCCGTAGGGCTCACAAATTCAAGTGTAAAGACAGGGGCAGAGAAGCGTCAAACGAGTGGCGATGACTTTCGTTACCCAATGTGGGAATCCAGACAGGTTGGGCGGCGACGGTTCGGTCGATGCCCAAATCTATCTGCGAGGACGCCCCGGTCAAGCTTCGCTTGGCCGGAGATTTTCCACGGAAGTCCCGGCTCACAACGCAGAAAAGATTCCGGCGCACGCCAATGCGGGTGTCCCGTGTTAGCCGCGAAGCGGCATAAGAACGCAGCCCGCTGGTTGCCCTGAGCCTGTAGAACGCGCCTGGCGGGCATCCTGGGCGGAGCTGGATTCATTTTCGCGGGCGCCTGCGTCAGAAAAAGCTGATGTATTCTTTAGAATGAACGAAGAGATCGGCTTAGACGGCTCCTGGAGTTGGCCCACTCGGTCCACCACTACCACACGGGGCGAATTCCGCGTTGTCCAGATTTTGGCCTGGACGAAGAAGGAACACGTCCAGCCTCTGATATTTCGATGAAGAATTCACAGAGCGTTAGCAATCCTCACTGGCTAACCATCCTCAACCGCGAGGTGATCGCCTGCACCCGCTGTCCGCGGCTGGTCGTCTACCGCGAAGAAATCGCGCGCGTAAAGCGCCGCGCTTATCGCGACTGCGAGTACTGGGGCAAGCCCGTGCCCGGCTTCGGCGATCCCAATGCGCGCGTCCTGATCATGGGACTGGCGCCGGGGGCGCACGGCTCCAACCGCACAGGGCGTCCGTTTACCGGGGACGCTTCCGGAAAGTTCATGTATCCCGTGTTGTACGAAACCGGATTCGCCAGCCAATCCTCCGCCACCGACCGCAACGACGGGCTCACGCTGAAGAACCTGTACATCACTGCGGCTGTCCGTTGCGCCCCGCCCGACAATAAGCCGCTGCCGCAGGAACTGGCCGAATGCTCGCAGTTTCTCGACCGCGAAATTGCAGGATTAGAGAAAGTAAAGGTGATCGTGGCTCTGGGCAAGATCGGCTTTGACGCTTACCTGAACTATGCGAAACGGATAAGTCTCATTGAAAGTAAACGGGAATACGTCTTCAAACACGCCGCCAGTTACCGGTTACCAGACGGTAAGACGCTACTGGCCTCGTACCATCCGTCGAACCAGAACACCCAGACCGGCAAGCTGACGCGGAATATGTTTGTACGAATCTTTCAAGAGGCGGCCAGACTTGCCGATGAGTGAGTCAGGACGCCGCCGGGGCCGGATCGTACCACCCTCCCCAAAGTTGGGGTCTTGAGAAACCAGGGTCACGAACCGGGGCGGCGTTCTTGTGTGTGCGCATGTCCCCGTTTTAGATTCTCGTTTCCATGATTTAGAAACCGACCATTACAGGCTCGGGCTCCAGCCGAATGCCCCACATTTCGTCTACGCGATGTTGGATTTGTTCCTTCAGCGCGAGCACGTCGGCGGCAGTGGCCGCGCCGCGGTTGACAATGGCCAGAGCATGCTTGCGAGAAATGCCGACGCGGCCCAAACCATATCCCTTGGTGAAGCCGGAACGCTCCACCAGCCAGGCCGCGGAAACTTTCTTGTGCGTTTCGAGCGCGGGATAGCTGGGCAGAGTCAAACCGCGGGCCTTGGCTCGCTCCTTCAGACTGGCATGTTCCTCTTCCGTGAGCACCGGATTCTTGAAGAACGAGCCGGCACTCTGGCAGTCTTCATCGCCGGCCACGATCAGCATGCCCTTGAGCGCGCGGATGTGGCGCACGGCCTCCCGGGTTTCGGCAAGAGTGGGAGTAGTTTCCCAGCCGTCGAAATGCCGTTTGAGATCTGCATAGTGG
>JBAVAV010000020.1:0-1521 GCA_049585895.1 Candidatus Sulfotelmatobacter sp.
ACCCGCTCGTTCAGGTCTCCGGCAACGTCGCGGCGCTGCTCGCCATGCCACAGGCGGCCAAGGCTCGCCAGATTCCGTGGGTCGCCGCGATCAAGGGCTACGCCGTCTCGATCAGCGCCACCTCCAACGGGGTCAGCCTCGACTGGAAGGTCGATACGACGGGGCGGCAGCTGACCGCCGCTCAGCTGCCCCTCGCGGCCGGCAGCGCCGCGCCCGCGCTGGCCTCGGGAGAGCCGGGAAGTCTCGGAATCAGAGACCCCGCGCAGATCGCCACGTTCGTCGAGTCGGCGGTGCAAGCCGTCGATCCGAACGCGTATGCGCAATTCCACGCCGCCCTGGGCGCCCTGCGGAGGGGCTTCGGGATCGACGTGACCGGTGCGCTCGGTCAGCTGACCGGTGACCTCATCACCGCCGGCGAAGGCCCGATCAGTTTGTTCCGCGCCGGTGTGAGCAATCCGGCGGTCGTCAGCAAGACCCTGGCCAACCTGCAGACGCACATCCACAGCTTCTCGCCAACGACGGGCATGAGGCCGCTCGGCGATGGCTTCTACGAGGTGACCAATCCGTCGCTGACCTTCGTGATCGGATTGGTGGGCAATCAACTCGTGGCCGGAAATGCCTCGCCGGCCAAGCTGCGCAGCTTCGCCACCAAGCCGACCGTACCGTCTGGCGGCCGCGGCGCGATCGCCTTCAGCGAATCGCTCCAACAGGTGCTGAAGCTCACGGGCGGACTCGTGTCCTCCACCGAGGCGCAGCTCATCCTCAGTCAGTTGAATGCCTTCAGCGGCTGGATCGCCAACACGCCCAGCGCGCTGACCGGCCACGCCGTCGTCACGATCAAGTAGCCAGCCGCCGTAGCAGCTCCAGGGCGCCTCGCTTGGACAGCGGCTCGTTCAGGTTGCCGCACTTCGGCGACTGCACGCACGAGGGACATCCCGACTTGCAGGGACACTCGCCGATCAGCCGGTTTGCGTCGGCGACCAGGCGGTCGAACTCGTCGTAGCCGCGCTTGGTGATCCCCACGCCGCCGGGGTGCCCGTCGTAGATGAAGATCGTCGGTCCGCCGGTTTGCGGGTGGGCGTTGGTCGACAGCCCGCCGATGTCCCACCGGTCGCACATCGCGATCAGTGGCAGCACCGCGATCTGCCCGTGCTCGAGCGCGTGGAGCGAGCCCAACAGCAGCTCCGGCGGGAACGGCTCGTCGGCGATCAGCTCGTCCAGCTCGTACCACAGCGCGCGCGTGTCGAACTCGACGGTCGGCAGGTCGAGTGCCTGGAAGTCGATCACCTCGTGGTCCTGCAGCCGCCGGCGCTGGTAGCCGATGACCGTTTCCGCGTAGGCGATCTCCCCGTAGGAGAGCGTCACACCGTTCGCGTGGCGCTCTTCGTAAGGGCGCGTGATGTAGATCATGATCTCGCGCTTGGCCTGCGTGAAGTAGTTGCCGTCGAACGGCTCGAGCAGCGCCCGCCGGCCGCCCAGGTCGAGGTCGAGCACGCGGTAGGAGCGCCCCATGTGCAGGTA
>JBAVAV010000021.1:0-1732 GCA_049585895.1 Candidatus Sulfotelmatobacter sp.
GGCCGAAAGGGGGATACGGGTCGCGCCGACTTTGTTCTAATTTGTGAAGGGCAAAATGTCTGGCAGGAAAGGCCGCCGCAAGAAAGCACGGCAAATGGTGGCTAACGTTTCCGCGACCATGAGCGCGAACGGACCGACCAAGACCAGCGAGGTCGTCGCCACGATTCTCAAAGTCAAGCACCTGGCAGCCGAAGTCGGCGGTTTGAAGAAGCTGAAGTCGCTGGTGGAGGCGTTGGGGGAGTAGTAAAGAAAAAGGGTTCATCCGACTAAAGCATACTTCGTCTTATGGAGCGCGTAGATCTTGAGTTTGAAGAACTCGTGATCCCGAAAGCCATAGGCTTGGCGTTGCATGGTCTTGATCTTGTTGTTGGTGCCTTCCAAAGGGCCGGTGGATATAGGGTAGTCATAGTGGGCCAAGATGCCGTTGCGGTGGGTGCCGAGAGTAGCCGCCATTTTGTGCAGTATCTTGATACCCGATTCTTCCGCTCGGCGAATCCAATCTCTCAGAACACGAGCGGCCGTCGCCTTGTCGGGCTGTTCCCAGATTTGCCGCAGGTCCTCTTTCATGTAGTAGGCCGTGGCCAAGGGTTGATTCAGGCGTAACGCTTCCTCCAGGCGTTCGCGTTCACGGTGTTCAGGAGCCAGATTGTCCGGGTTCTTCAGAAGCAGCCAGCGCGTGCCCTTGAGCACGTTTTTGTGCAGGCGGTCGGTGGCTTCGTTGTGCAGTTCGCGTCGAAAGTCGCTGAGCCGCTCGTTGAACAACTTGACCACATGAAAACGGTCAAAAACCAGAGCCGCCTGGGGCAGGTTTTCATGCACCGCGAAGATGTAAGCGGGCGACATGTCCAGGGCCACTGCTTCAATGTTTGCCCTCGAGCGGCGCAGGCGTTGCCAGAATGGAGCCAGGGCCTCGGCGCCCTTGCCATCGCCAACGAAAACGACGGCGCCGCTTTCCAGGTCGAGCACCACCGTGAGGTAACGGTGCCCTTTGCCAACCGCGATTTCATCGATGGCCAAGAGTCGCAGGTGTTTGAGTTCGGGCTTGGCGAAGTGCTTTTCCAGGTAGCGCTTTTGGATGTCCTTTATTGTGTCCCAAGCCACTCCGAGGTGTCTGGCCACATCCTGGATCGTCATGTGCTGCGCCAAATCCAAGGCAAAGCGCTCAAACGCATGCGTGTAACGGCGCCGCGGCTCGGCAAAGTTGATGTGGACCTGACGCGTAACGTGGCAATCGTGACATTCAACTCGGGGAATCTGCAAGAAGATCTGGGTTTTCTTGCTGCCGATGGGGAGATTGTGAAAGAGGCGTGGTTCGCTGCCGTGTGCAGTGACGTGCTGGGAACCGCACGCGGAACAGCGCAGCGTGTGACGTTCCTGTACGATTGTGAACATCACTTCCCCTTCGAAGTAGTCGGTGCGAACATAATGGTAGCCGCGAATACCAAATCCTTGATACAGTAAGCTGGTGGACATGCGGGCCCTCCCTTGAGTTTGTTGTTACTCTCAAGAGTGGTCTGCATGCCCACTTTTTCAAGACCTACGGACGGTTCTCCCGGAAGAGCCAGATCATTTATGAGATTATGACGAAATATTAATAATTCCGAAAAGCGGAATGTTATCTGGTAATCAGCCCACGCTGTCTTTCGTGGACCAAGATGTAGGTGATGATGGACGCGCGCGCCGGATTGCTCTTGCCGCTCTCGGCGGTATACTGCGACTCCAGTTCTTGGAG